>JBAZNK010000054.1 GCA_041649255.1 bacterium | reverse complement strand
AGATTACAAGGGTGAAGCTAAAATGAGCGGCATTGTTGACGCATCCGCACAGCTGCAAGGACAGGGGCGCAAAGCAGACGAATTGAAAGCGTCGCTCAACGGCCAGTTAAGTTTCCTGTTCAAAGACGGCGTGATCAAAGGTTTTAATCTGCAAAAAATCATTGATGAAGGCAAGGCGATCATTAAAGGTTCTGCTTTGCCCTCGGACAATAAAAACGACCAGACGCTATTTTCGGAAATGAGCGGCACGGCCACGATCACTAACGGCCTGATCCAGAATAACGACCTTGCGGCCAAGTCCTCCAAATTGCGTGTCGACGGCAAAGGCAACGTAAACCTCAATTCTGAAGCGCTGGACTATAAAATCGATGCCAAATTGCTGGATTCAGATGCCGCTAGCGCTGAGCCGGAACAAGTTAAAGGCGCTGTAGCCATTGATATTGCAGGTACACTCAGCAACCCGACTTATACGATAAACATAGCTTCATTATTAACCGATAAGAACAAAGCCAAGGTTGAAAAGCTAATCGATAAACTCGACAAAAAAATAGGCCCTGGTCTGGGCAATCTGTTGAAAGGTCTTTTGAAGTGAGGGGGAGCAGGCAAAAAGCAAGAGTCACAGGGCGAAAAAAGCAGCCCTTAAACTACGCAATCCTTCGCCCTTCATCTTTCGTCTTTTGCCTCTTATGAGTCCATCCGCTTTTCAACAGAACATCCTCGCCTGGTTCGATCAATACGGTCGTAAGGACCTGCCCTGGCAAAAAGACCTTACGCCTTACCGCGTGTGGCTTTCCGAAACCATGTTGCAGCAAACCCAGGTCGCTACCGTTATTCCTTATTTCAATACTTTTATAGAAAAGTTTCCCGATATTGCGAGTTTGGCGAACGCGCCTGTTGATAAAGTTCTCCATCTTTGGTCGGGGTTGGGCTACTACGCACGCGCCCGCAACCTGCACAAAACAGCGCAGCTTATTGCCGAACGCGGCCGTTTTCCCGATACGCTGGATGAACTGATTGTATTACCCGGCATAGGCCTGTCAACGGCGGGAGCCATATTGAGCATCGCCTTTAATAAAAGCCACCCGATTCTTGATGGCAATGTCAAAAGGGTGCTAACCCGGTTTAGAGCCGTTTCCGGCTGGCCTGGCAATAGCGCAGTCAACAAGGAACTGTGGGCAATCAGCGCCAAGCTGACCCCCATAGTCCGCGTCGCGGATTACACTCAGGCCATGATGGACTTGGGCGCAACCCTCTGCACCCGCAGCAAGCCTGCTTGTGCGGCCTGTCCGCTTAATGCCGATTGTTTGGCTGGACTTGCCGGTAATAGTTCGGCATTCCCGACGCCGAAACCTGCCAAGACCTTGCCGGTCAAGCAACTTACCTTTTTACTGCTGAGTGATGCCGACAACCGGATATTGCTTGAAAAAAGACCCCCAACCGGTATCTGGGGCGGTTTGTGGAGCCTGCCGGAATTCGACAGCATTAAGGCGGCACACGACTGGTGCTTAACCAAGAGTATTCATATTGCCGACCAACAGACGCTGGCAACCCGGCGCCACACCTTTTCCCATTATCATTTGGATTACACGCCGCTGCTTATTCAATCCGATAACCCTATAAATATTGTGATGGAAGCCGATCAATCTGTCTGGTATAAAGCTGAACAGGTTAATAAGCTTGGCTTAGCCGCGCCGATTAAGCTGCTGCTTCAACAATCACACAAGAGAATAAAATGACGAGACTGGTTAAATGCGTAAAATTGGGAATAGAGACCGAAGGCTTGGATGCACCGCCTTTTCCGGGTCCCAAAGGTCAGGAAATATTTGAAAAAATATCCAAACAAGCCTGGAAGGAATGGTTAGCCAAGCAAACCATGCTGATTAATGAGGGAAAACTGGCCAGCTTTGACCCGAAAGCCCGAGCGTTTTTAGCCGAGGAAAGAACCAAGTTTCTGTTTGAAGGTAACAACGAAATGCCGGAAGGCTATGTGCCGCCAAAGGCTTAATCATTAGCCTTTAACGACCCATAGCGCAACACCAAATGATGTTGCGCTATGGTGTATCTGTCTTGTAAAACCTACCGCTTCATCGAATCGAAAAATTCTGCGTTGGTTTTAAAATCTTTAAGCTTGCCAATCAGGAATTCTGAAGCTGCGGTTTCATCCATGGGCTGAAGAATCTTGCGCAAGATCCAGGTTTTTTGCAAAGTATCGGGATCAACCAAATACTCTTCCCGACGTGTGCCGGAACGGTTGATGTTAATCGCCGGATAAATTCTTTTCTCGGCAATTTTGCGGTCCAGATGCAACTCCATGTTGCCGGTACCTTTGAATTCCTCGTAGATGACCTCGTCCATTCTTGATCCGGTATCAACCAGCGCAGTGGCGATAATAGTCAAGCTGCCGCCCTCTTCTATATTCCGCGCCGCACCGAAGAAGCGTTTCGGTTTTTCCAGCGCATTCGCATCGACACCGCCGGTTAAGATCTTGCCTGACGAAGGTACGAC
>JBAZNK010000053.1 GCA_041649255.1 bacterium | reverse complement strand
TGATAGTGAATTTTACTTTTATTTGCTGGCCGTCAGCCGATGTTGTGTCTACCGTATAATCAGTATAATTTGCTTTACTTATTTCAGCTTCATCGCTTGTTTCATATGTTACCTGCCTTGTTAAATAATTAACAGTATTCTGAACGAATGGTATCTTTATATGAATACCCGGTTTAAAAGTCACGCCGACGGTTCTACCGAACTGGGTAAGAACTCTTGTATTCCCCGCCTGGACAACTACAACGCTGTTCAGTATTAGTATTAATGCAAAACTAAAAGCAATAACTCCTACTATAATCTTCCATACAAATTTTTTCATTTTTATACCTCCTTGTGATATTTATTAGACATTTTAGAAGATTTCGTATAATTTTTTAACTGGAAAATTTATAATTATCCATTTATATTTACTTTACCATATAAAAAATATAAAAGTAATATCAGAAAGGATTTTCTGAGTTTCTATAGATATTTTTACTTATATAAAACTCTAGAATTTATTATTAAATTCTTTAAATTTAATTATTTCCCTTAAAAAATGGTTCGAAATGTCACTACCCGGGGTAGACACTTCAAAATTTATAAAAGATAAAAATTTTTTTAATTAATAACAACTCCCTCATTTTTTGGAATCAACTGATACCCCTGAATATCTAAAAACCGGTAACCTTCTCTAAGAATTTTGTGAGATTTTGTAATGTTTATTCTTTGTTTAAAAATTGGTCCGTCTATGACCAGGGAATGAAATTCGCCATTTTCTCCACAGACATCAACACTTTTTAAGCGCTTTATATATTTTAGGAATGACTTATCCAGCTTCCGGCCTAGCCACCCCTTACCAAGAAGGTTTGCTTGTGTTGCAACAATTACTGATTTAAAGCCTAAGTCTATAAAGTCTTGTAAAATTTCCTCCGGATTGTATCCACATAAGGGTTCGATTGACTGAATGCCAAGTTCGTTACAAATCTTATCTGCAAATTCTCTCATATGCAGGAAAATATCACCAAATACCATACCCTCTATACCCTCGGATAAAACGCTTCTTACAGCTTCCTTAAATTCTTTCTCATAAGAGTCAGCATTAGTTTCTATTTGCAGCAGAGGTATATCGATGGCATGTGCCTGTTTTTGGATAATTGTATCTTTTGTTCCATGAAATCGCACTCGCTTGTATTCATTGGAGATAGTATTTAGTAAATAGGAAACGTTATATCCCATTTTAATTGCCTTATAACAGGCCAGGCAACTGTCTTTGCCTCCACTCCATGAGACAATAACTTTCTTCATGCAATAATCACTCCTTGTACTTTTAAATGTAATCTTTTTTAAAGTTTTGTTTTTTGAAGATTATATCATCTGGGCCAGCCAATATTAAATAGAATCTCTTTTACCGATAAATTCAAGTATATTTTATAACAAATTTTATACTTGACAAGTGACATGTTGTCATGCATAATGACAGCTTGTCATATGACAAGCTGTCATAGAAAGGAGCGGCATTATGCCAACAGCTACATTTTTTAATTTACCTGAAGAAAAGAGAGATAAACTTGTTTGTGCCATTAAAGATGAATTTTCGAGGGTGTCATTTGATAAGATATCAATAAATAAAATTATACAGACGGCGGAAATTCCGAGAGGCAGCTTTTATCAGTATTTTACAGATAAAAACGATATGCTCGAATATATTTTATTGGAATATCAAAAACAAATGCTAAGACATATAGAAGAATTCTTACATATAAACAATGGCGATATCTTCAGTATGTTCTACAACATTCTTGAATTTGCCATGGAATTTACCATGGAGGAAAAGGCAAACAGATTTGGCCAAAATTTATTTGCCGACATCAAAGTAAATACTGATTTTTATCTCAAAATGTCAAAAAACACTACCGGAATAGAAATATTAAAAGAATTACAACCTCTCATTAATTTTGATGTTCTCGATTTACGCGAAGAAGATGATTTTGATAATATGCTCAGTGTTCTGTTTTCTATTTGTAGAGATGCAACCGCCGAAGTTTTCTTAAATATTTCTGACTGCGAAAAAACAAAACAAAAATACAAGAAGCAGATTCAGTTATTAAAACGCGGATTCACTAAAAATAAGGAGTAGAACACAATGCTTGAATTAAAAAATATTAAAAAGACCTACCGTGTGGGAGATATCGAAACAAAAGCTTTGAACGATATCAGTGTTGCATTTCGTGAAAAAGAGTTTGTTGCAATTCTTGGTATAAGTGGATCCGGAAAAACTACCTGTTTAAATATCATTGGGGGGCTTGATCGCTATGATTCCGGTGAATTGATTATCAAGGGTAAAAAGACATCAGATTTTAAAGAAAAAGACTGGGATGCCTATCGCAACAATTCGGTAGGCTTTGTGTTCCAAAACTATAACCTGATTATGCACTTGAGCATCGTTGCCAACGTTGAACTCGGTATGGCGCTCAGCGGTGTTTCCCCGAAAGAAAAGCACAAGCGGGCACTTGAGGTTTTAGAGCAGGTTGGATTAGGCGGCCATCT
>JBAZNK010000052.1 GCA_041649255.1 bacterium | reverse complement strand
TAGTTGGCCGTCAGGTTTAAGCCGTTATCCAAGCTGGCGACGCCTTCCAGCTCGACGCCGCGGGAATTCGCTTCGCCTCGCTGCACATTCGCATAAGTGATCGGGTCGGGGGTCAGGAAGTCTGTGCGGGTAAGGTCGAAATACGCCAGTGTGATGAAGCTGTTTTGATTTTTCGGCTGGAATTTGACGCCGAATTCATATTGTTCGCCCGTTTCAGGTTTAAGGGCTTTGCCGGCCGCATCGGTGCCCAGCGCGGGAAGAAACGATTGCGCATAACTGAAATAAGGCGCCAGGCCGTTGTCGGCCACGTACACCAGGCCGGCGCGGCCGGTAAGTGCATTGTCGTCCTGCGTTGTGCTTAAACCGGTGAGCTTGTTTTTGATCACGCTATCGGCGCGGTCATAGCGCCCGCCCAATGTCGCTCGCCAGTGCTCGCCGAATTTGATCTGGTCTTGAAGATAAAGCCCGATCTGGTTCTGGGTCGCATCCTCGTTTTTGAAGACCGGAGCGGACGCAACCGCCGAGCCGTAGACCGGATTGAAAATGTTGAGGTTCGGCGCGGCACCGTAGGTTTGCAGCGAATTGGAACCCACATGTTGAAAATCGAGGCCCGACAGCAAGGTGTGATCCAGTATTGCTGTCGAGAATTTAAATTGGGCCTGGTTATCGAGGTTGAAGCCGTGGACTTTACCGAAACTTTCATACAAAGCGCGACTGATCGTGCGTTGGTCGGCCAGCAATGCGGTCGTATAAATGGAGCGGTCATCGACTTCGTTGTTGTAGTAACGGGTGTTTTGGCGCAGCGTCACCGCATCGTTGACGCGATGCTCCAAGGCGTAACCGACGGCAAATTCTTCCCGGCTGTATTGATCGACATTCGGCTCGCCGGTGAAACGGTTGGTCGGGATTTTGCCGTTGGCATTGGAGCGTAACGTGCCTTCGGCCGGTAAACGCTGCGAGGGTTTGGTGTCATCCTTTTGGTAATGACTTAAAAAAGTCAGCGTCGTATTGTCGCTGGGTTTCCAGGTCAGCGCCGGTGCGACATAAATACGGTTGTCTTTGATGAAATCGACCTGGGTTTCACTGTCGCGCACCAGCCCGGTGACGCGATAGGCCAGTGTTTTTCGTTCATCAAGCGCGCCGCCGACATCGAGTTCGCCTTGGAAACGGTCGTAAGTTCCCGCTTCAAATTTGATTTCCCGGAACGGGTCGAATGTCGGCCGCTTGGACACGTAGTTAACCAAGCCGCCGGGGCTGGCTTGTCCGTATAGCACGGATGCGGGGCCGCGCGGCACTTCAACGCGTTCGGCGCCATAAGGCTCCAGGCTGTAGCCTACCGCGAAGCCGGGATTGCTGAGTTTGAGGCCGTCTCGGTAAAGTCCGGTTTCCGTCGCATCGAAGCCGCGAATTTTGATGAAGGTGGTACGCGGTTCAAAACCGAACGTCTCGCTTTGCACGCCGGGCGTGTAGCGCAAGGCTTCGGCCATGGTGCTGACATTTTGCGCTTCCATTTGATCGTTGGTAATCACCGAGATCGATTGGGGCGTTTCTATCAGCGGAGTGTCGGTTTTGGTGCCGGCCGTCGAGGTGCCGGCTTTGTAATTGCCGGATTTATTGTCGCGCGTCGCTTTAACCTTTACGGCCGGCAGGGTGATTTCTTTTTTTTCGGCAGCTTGCGCTTTGGTCGGTTGGTCGGCGGCTATCGCCATGCCGTTCAACACGGCTCCCATCGGCAATAATGCCGCCAGCCGCCAGTTTGCGTTGTTTGTTCTTTTTGATGTCATCTTTCTTTTCGACATGCATTTCCCCTTTAATAATTAGAGTGATGGCTGCCTGGCAAGAAAGCTGGGTGGCTGTTTTTTGTGTAATGGATTTAGCCGGCTCGGAGATGAAACCGATGTTTTATCTCTATTCCTGAGCGATAGCGCGTAGCGTGGCGATTATTGGCGCGCGTAACTTTCACTTGGGTTCAGGTGACAGGGTTTTGCCGGATGACCTTTAGTGAATACGGCTTATTGTTGGGAGGGTATAGCGATTTGCCGGTGACGCATCTTGCATCTGGGCGATCCGCACCTTGGCGTGGTTTAAGACTGAGCTGAGTATGTGTAACGATTCACAATTGGTGTGTATCTTTGTTGCGCCCAAAGTGATCTCTAATGTGCCGCAATCAGGACAAAACACCACGCGACAATCGGCGTTACCGGCAAGGCTTACTTTCTTGTGTTGTTTATTTGAGTTCATTGATTTCACCATCCCAATATTAGGCAGAATGGAGTCTGCCGAAGCTACGGTATGTAGCGTGTCTTTGACATTGGCTGGCTTCCAACAGCTGAAAGTGTTGGATGATGGCTGGCTGTTTTTTACAAATTATTTGGTCAGGATTAATTTGTCCTGACGTGTTAAACGTAATCGGTATTCCTCGCCGGCGTGTTCGATGACCACTTCGCGGCTGGTATTAAATAGCTCGGCGCTGTTTAACCGTTGTCGTAAAGCCGGCGTTGTGTCCTGCTTTGTAGACAGCGTTAAGTCCAGAGGTTCGATAGAGTCGGGTAGTTGTTTGTTCATGGGTTTAAATAATAATGATTATCATTTGGCGAGTCAACACTTGTTGTT
>JBAZNK010000051.1 GCA_041649255.1 bacterium | reverse complement strand
TGGATATTCCGCGCAAAGAAGACCACCTATTCCGCGTTAAACTGTACCACTAAAAACGAATTTCCTTTTGAGGTTTTTTCTCTGCTGTTTTTCATCATTACAAATATAGTTTATTTTATCATATAAAAATTAATCTGTTTTTTTCTTTAGTTTCTTTCGCAAAGACTCTCCTGAAAGCTCTAATCGGTGAGCATTGTGGATGATTCTGTCCATAACAGCATCAGCTATTGTTTTTTCTCCAATAACTTCATACCACTTTGCAACCGGAACCTGTGAAGTAATCAATGTAGATGCCTTCTCATGCCTGTCTTCTATGATTTCCATGAATGCAGAACGACTTTGAGCATCGAGTGGTTGTATCCCAAAATCATCAAGAATAAGCAACTGTTGACGTTCAAGCTTTGCAATCTCATTAATATAAGACCCATCGGCTTTAGCCATTTTAAGTTTAGCAAAGAGTTTGGTTGTATTATGATATAATACTTTATATCCTAAAGTGCAAGCCTGCTGACCAATTGCTGATGCAAGATAGCTTTTCCCAATGCCGGTGCTCCCGGTAATCATTACGTTTTCTTTATTTTTAATAAATGTGCATTCCGCAAGACGCATCACCTGATTCTTGTCAATACCGCGGTCTGTTTCAAAGTACATCTGTTCAATAGATGCGCTGTAGTGGAACTTTGCGTTTTGCATATTACGTGCAATCTTTCTGCAACATCGGTCATCCCACTCTTCTTCTATTAGCTGCGCAATCATTTCATCCTTGGTAAGGGCGTTCATAGCATCTGATTCCAGGCTGGTTTGAAAAGCACGGAGCATGCCGTAGAATTTCATTTCTTTCATTCTTTTTACAATTTGTTCATTCATCATAGTTTTGGTTTTTTTTAGTTAAACTCTATTTTATTTATAATACTCTTCTCCTCGAATGTTATCGTGAGCCGGCATTGGAGGGATCTCATCATCCAAATCATATTGGTCGAGATTTCTTTGCAGAATAGTTTCTATTATTTTATAATGAAACACTCCAAACTGATGTGCTCGTCTACAGGCATTGATGAGCCTTTCGTTCCCGACACGCTTTGCAAATGATAATATGCCCTGGCATGATTTATAGGCCTGTTCAGGATGTGCTTTTTTTGATATTACTAATGAAATATAATACCCTATATCACTGTGTATCTTATTTGCATCATCTATAAAACGTTGAGGATTCCAGTCCAGAATCTCATTATTATAAGTTGCCATATGCTCAGGTACAGTAGTGTAACCATGTGGCGCTCTTGAACGCAGGTGGCTTGTAATTAATTCGTATTTGTAATAGATTTCCACGGTCGTTTTTGAAAAGAATATTTTCACTTTCTTGCCTACATGATTAGAAGGAACACTATAATAATGTTTGTCGCGATGAAGACACACATGACCGTTTTTCATCACCGTAACCTGAACATATTCTCTCATCTCAAAACGCATGAAGGGTAGAGGCTGCAGGACTTGTTTCTCTATATCATTAAACTGGTCCATGCGTGAGTATGTTCGCCCGACAAAGAATGCTTTATTATGATTTTCAAGATGCATCATTATAGCTTCATTTAGTTCTGCTAATGAATAAAACTTTTGTCCTTGAAGATTTGTGAAAATCCGGTTATAGGTTATCTTCACAGCTCCTTCGACTAATGGTTTATCTTTTGGTTTATATGCTCTTGCTGGTAACACAACCATTCCATAATGTTCTGCAAATGCTTCAAAGTTCTGATTCATTGTAGGCTCGTAACGATTGGTTTTGGTAACTGCCGATTTTAAATTATCCGGCACTATGGCTGCAGGTGCTCCACCAAAGTAATACAACGCATTCTCACAACCTGTGATAAAGTCTGTTATATCCTGCCTTTCCAATGCCTGAACATACGTTAGCTGGCTTGCTCCGAGTATTGCAACAAATACCTCGACTGTTTTAACTTCTCCTGTTGAAACGTCAATTATCTCAAGCTTTTTCCCTGTAAAGTCAACAAACATCTTATCTCCTGCTTTATGTACCATGTGCATGGATGGGTGTGACAGTCCTTTCCAGAGCCTGTAATGTTTATAAAATCCGGTGCTTTGGTATCCATCTATGGTTTTATCAGAATACTCTTTCCATAGCTTTAAAAGAGTCATCCCTGGTTGTTTTATCCGTTTTTCCACTTGTGGAAAAAATGCATATAGTTCTTTCTCCCGTTCCGGTGGTTCCGGTATCTCTGTATCTGTGTGAAATAAATCATCCAGATCTTTATCGCTAAGCGTTGATAGCTCATCCCAGGGGATTCTTGATGCACGGAACTGTACGATATACTTCATTATCGTTGTCCTTGATACACCTGTCAAATCACGTATTGTACGTGTTCCCTGTTTATGACTGGCGTAGAGTTTAATGATTTGTCTTAGTTTGCTCATTTCGATGTTTTTGTTTGACATAGTTTGTATTGATTTTACAGTAAGTTACTGTTTAATCTTTACAACCTATATTTTAAAAAACAACAGAGCTTCAATGTGTTTTAGGCGGCACAGTTTGCCGCGGAATAGACGGACCAGTTTAGCGCGGAAAGTGGGGTACAGCTTGTCGCGGAATTACTGGTACAGTTTGCGCGGAATCTCCAC
>JBAZNK010000050.1 GCA_041649255.1 bacterium | reverse complement strand
CGATGCATCGGGGCAGCTGCGGAGAAATATTTTCCGAACTCTTTTGGTGCGGCATCGTCCTTTTCTTCCTCACCCGCGACCACGTCTTCCCAGGAGAATCTCCTGCCTTCCGGATGGTCTTTATACCATGCTTCTTTTTCACCGTCCGCAAAAACGGATCCAATGACGTCGATACAACGTTTGGTTTCATCGGATTTCGGAGCTTCAATAGATTCTGCGGCCTGGAATTCCTTTACCTTGAGGTTTTTCAGTGCTTCAAGGAGTTTTGCACCGGCATACATAATTTCCTGTCTCCATGCCTGGCGGTTCATGGCGGCACGGTAGTCACCCCAGGCTTTGTAGTTCCCGTCCTTTTTGAGCTCTTCCATGTCTTTTGTGGCCTGTACGTAGTCCTTGATCTGTTGGGGAGTACACAGTGCAAATGGATCTTCGTATCCCGCGGCAATAGCCTGGTCTTTTTTCCATGTGACCAGTTTGATGATGTCCAGTTTCGGCAGCACTTCCGCTTTTTTTACGTTGAATGCCTGGAATCCGGCTTCATTCTTTTTCATGACTTCGTTATCCTTTTCAATGTCGCTCTTGAATTCGCTGAAACTGCATTCCTGGTCTGGTCCGGAAAGCGGATCGATTTTTCTGTAAATTTTGAGGTAGTTCATGACGTCCTCCATGTCCACCTCTTTATTGCTGTATTCCTGGATGAGCCCCAGAATTTTCTGGCGGGCGTTCGATTCAGTAATTCCCGATTCTACAAAAATCGGCATTTTCAGTACGACAATCAGCTGATCAAGTCCCTGGATTTCCGAGGTTCCTTCACCGTTCCATGCTTTTTTCCATTTTTCGTCGTCGTTCACGGCGTCCAGAAGGGAGGTGTGAAGGGTGACTTTTTCTTTCATATATTTGTCCATGTCCTGCCGGAATGCTGTTTCGGTTTCGGTGCGTTTCTTTTCATAGTCGTCTTCATGCTTTTTTCTCCGTTCTTCAAGCGCTGCCTCCCGTTTTACACTCTCCGGTTTTGCCCCCGCTTCCTCAAGGGTCGGAACTATGAAGTAGACGGTGTTGTCCATCTGGTATTTTTTCAGCAGTTTTACGTATTGTTCAATACGGCCGTTCTCGTCGAGGTCGCTCTTGGCCATGATGTCGCCGATGGCTTTCTCCTTGAAAGCTTCTTTTGCGAGATCCTGGTAGGTTTCTCCCGGTTTGATTTCTCTTTTTCCGACGTATGCACGTTTATCTTTGTCCGCGAGCGCTTCGCCGGTTTTCTGTTCCCATTGCGGAAGAATAATGTCACCGTCCCAGATTTCCACGCGGGCGCCGTTGGAGTAGGCGAATGTTCCTTTGCGCTGTTCAGCTTTTCCGTCGACGACTTTTGTATACGATTTATTCGCGTCGTAGGTGGCTTCCATGGTTTTCCCGCCGCTCTTATGTTTCACTTTTATTTTGTCTCCGGCTTTGGCACCCGGGAAAAGATCGCTGATGGTAATGGTGTTTTCGGCTTTTTTGTCACCGTCAAAATGGATTCTTCCGGTTTCGCGGTCGTAGTATTTCGCGACGAGTGCGGCGTCCGTGCGTTCATCTTTTGTTTCCACATGGGCGACTTCGGGTGCTTTAGGTGCAGCCGCCGCAGGTGCGACGATGGCATCCTTTTTAATCCATCCTCTGTCGGTGCCTCCGTCTTTGGTGTATTCGACGGCAACGTACTCTTCCCCGTTGACTATTCTGGTCTTTCTTCCTTCCAGAATTTTGACTTCGTCGTTTGCGCCGACTTTACGGACAATGACTCCGGCTGTTGCTGATTTTCCGCTGTAGAGCGGTGCTTCGTAACGTGCTTTGTATGTTCCGGCAGGAACCGTGTCAGTCGTTTCTTTTGATTGTGTCCACGCATTTTCGGTCCGGAATCTTTTGTCCGCGTCTCTTTGGGTTCTTAATTTTCCTACTTCCACCCACGCCATACGCTGTTCCGGTACTTTCCCTCCCCCGATGTACGGGTCGATTGAAAGTGTCACGAGCACAAACTTGCCGATGGCTCCGTTTTTCTTCGGGGCTTCGATGACAAACCCCTTTTGTATTTCAGCCGGTACATAAGCTCCCGTCCGAAGCTGGTCCGGTGAAAGCGTTCTGCCTCTTCCTTCTTCATTGTAGTAGTCCGGGTCCTGTACGGTTCCTACGTAACTGCTTAAATAGAGGTGAGCTTTGGTTCCCGGGGCCACTGTTTCGGTTCCGCTGAGGCGGATCTGTTCAGGTTTGGCGTCCGGCATGGCTTTCTTGAAAAATTCAATGGCGGCTTTTTGCTCCGGGGTCAGTTCGCCGGGAGCTTTCTTTTCGGGTTCGACGGCTTTTTGTTCGCCGGGGGCGACTGGTGCCGCCGCCGGTGTTTTGATTTGGACGCTTCCCTGTGGAAGTACGATCTCTTGTCCGGCTTTATCCCATTCCTTGGATATGTAGAATTTTAAAACCCCTTTGTCCACTCTTACGAATTTGCATGGTGCGGCGTTTAACATTTCTGTGTTTTTCAGCCGGTTTTCATCGTACTTTCCATATGCTTCGTCGATCAGGCTTGCGGCATATTCCTGCTTGGCCTTGTTCCCGGGATACATTTTTTCGGCAAGCTTTTTGAAGTTTTCCGCAGGGCTTGTTGCTGCCCATTCG
>JBAZNK010000049.1 GCA_041649255.1 bacterium | reverse complement strand
ATAATTAAAATAACAAAGAAGTTAGTACTACTAAAATGATAAACAAAACACAGGGTAGAGGTGGGAGCACGTGCTCCCACCTACCCATATTATTTACAGGAATATTATTCGCAACAAACTTATTCGCGAACAGTTGGGAAAGAGCTTACGGCGGAACCGAAGGCGATATAGGCCGTTCAGTCCAACAGACTACTGACGGAGGATTTATTGTTGCAGGAGGTACATCCTCTTTCGGCGCAGGTTATGAGGATGTTTATCTTTTAAAGATAGATTCCAACGGGGATACTCTCTGGACAAAAACTTTTGGCGGAAGTGGTAATGATTATGGAATTTCGGTTAAACAAACAAAAGACGGAGGATATATTATAACGGGAGCAACGGCTTCTTATGGTACTAGTGTAAAAAATGTATATCTTATAAAAACGGATTCAATAGGCGATACGCTTTGGACACGTGTTTATGATAACGAAGATTATAACGAAGGGGAATCAGTTCAACAAACCGCAGATGGTGGATATATCATTGCAGGGGTATCATACAATAGTGGCACAGGGGGGAATATGAATATATATTTTTTAAAGACTGATTCTTCGGGTGATACCCTGTGGACGAAAACTTACAGCAATGCTTCCTATTATTACCGCGCATCAGTTCAAGCTGTTTCAGGTGGGAAAGATGGGTTTATTATTGCAGGGGGCAAACATCCCAAAATTTATCTTATAAGAACGGATTCCTTAGGAGATACTTTGTGGACAAAAGCTTATGGCGGAACTCCGCAGTTATCGGGCGCTTCTATTCGTCAAACGTCGGATAGTGGATTTATAATCGCGGGAGAAAGATACTTAGGTGACGTTTGTCTTCTTAAGATTAATTCAAATGGAGATAGTCTCTGGACAAGCATTTATGGTGGACTTCACTTGCAGTTTGCTTATGATGTCCAGGAATGTTTTGACAAGGGATTTATAGTTGTAGGGGGAAATGGCGAATGTTATGGAGAAGGTTCATGGTATGGTCTTTATCTCACAAAAACAGATTCGGTAGGCTCTCTTTTATGGGAAAAAACTTTTGGTCTTCCAACAGGATATTCCGTGCAACAGTGTGCCGACAGTGGTTATATTATTACAGGAGCTTCAAATGGAGGGGATGTCTATGTCTTAAAAACAGGCCAGATAGGAGTGGAGGAAAGTAAAGAGTTGAAAGTTCAGAGTCCAGAGTTAAGAGTTATAAAAAATAAAATTTATTTGTCTCTTTCTAATGACTATTACCCTAGTACCCTAATAACTATTTATGATTTAACAGGTAGACTTAAAGAGACCGTCTATTCCGGCACCCTAACCAAAGGCAATTATACCTTCACGCCCAACATCCACAAAAGCGGAATTTATTTTGTGAGACTTTCTACTATTTGTCATTCTGACACTGAACGTAGTGAAGGGGAAGAATCTAATATAATAACAGAAACAAAGAAACTGATATTAGTAAAATAATAATGGGTAGCCGAGGCTTTTATGCCTCGGAAATTGAGCGACCTATGAATGGTGGTAATAGGATAATTATGAGAAAAATATTTTTGATTATTTTAGGTTTAATTATCTTTACAAAAATGAGTTATGCCGTCAACAGCTGGACAACACAGTATTCTTCCGGTTATGTTTATGACATAAGTTTCCCCGACTCTCTTCACGGATGGGCAGTAGAATTAAAAAAATCAGCCCCATATGGCAAAGAGTTTAATAGAATACTTTTTGCCAACGACGGGGGTAAAACATGGACTGTACAACCAACAGCCTTTACAGACACAAGCTCTCCTACTTTTATAACCAGCATTTGTTTTGCCAATTCTTTAAAAGGATTGGCAGGCGGATGGTGGTGGACAAATCAAACTGCCTCCGGCTACGTTGGTACAGGTTGGGCATTAGTATCCACAGAAAATGCTTTCGGCACATATGGTTGGACAGGATCGGACATAGTCTCGCATTATCAGAGTGGAGGCGTTATAGATATAGAAACGGCAGCGGGCAAATTTTTTTGGAGTTCTGGTGAATCGGGTTTATGTGGAATTTCTTTTTATGTAAATCGAAGATATATAGGTTGGCAGTGCATAGGACCAATATGTTTTGTAGATACTTCCTACGGTTGGGTTTGTTGTGATGTTCAGTTGTTCAAAACTACCAAAGGCGTCGATAGTTTACATTCTTTATTATATCGCTTTTCAATGAATGACATAGACTTCATAGACTCCCTTCACGGCTGGGCAGTCGGAAATTCCGGAAAAATATTATATACCGATAACGGCGGGGTTGACAGTGTATGGGACACCTTGACAAGCGGAGTAACTAATAACTTAACCTGCGTAAAATTTGTTGATTCTTTGAATGGATGGGCAGGTGGAGATGGAATCATTTTAAGAACCCGCGACGGTGGAAAAAACTGGGTGACGGAATATTCGGGCACTGTGTCTAAAATATGCGCTTTAGATACAATTTATGCATGGGCATTAAGCGTCGGGAATATACTGAAATATAACCCCGTTATAGGAATAGAAGAACGACAGTTGCCGGTGGTCGGTGGACAGTTGTCAGTTATAAAAAATAAAATTTATTTGTCTCTTTCTAATGACTATTACCCTAGTACCCTAATAACTATTTATGATTTAACAGGTAGACTTAAAGAGACCGTCTATTCCGGCACCCTAACCAAAGGCAAT
>JBAZNK010000048.1 GCA_041649255.1 bacterium | reverse complement strand
GATGCCAGGAATTATCCTGTTCGGCAAAATAGCTACCTGCCCAATACACCGCAAAGGTGTAAATACTGATCCACATGGTCAGGGTGAAATAGCGGCTGATTTCCTCCTTCGGTTCCAGCTTGTCCAGGTTACGATCGCGCGAAACCCATAAATAGCCCCATACACCGGTCACGAATACGGCAAGAATGCCTAATTCAACGTAAAACAGCTGCATCCAGTACTGTTCGAAAGCCGGTTCGGACGAGTCCAATCCCGACGCAACGGCAAAAGCGCCTTGATATAGGCGTAGCCCGACATAGATAACCGTCAGCATGGCAAAGCCTTTCAGGTACATCGGTAAATCCTTGATATACCAGGGTGCTGCGTTTTTATTTTCTACCACTAAAGGTAATTGTTCGGATGTTGTAGCCATGATGTAAGCCTCTTAACGGTTTAATTGAATTTTGGAATCACTGCGGCGGTGATGCTGGAGATATAACGCGCGGCTGTTACCGAATCGTACAAAAACAGCAGGCCGCCGATCCGGCTGTCGGCATCCCGAATCAGCCCGTTCAGTTTTTCGGATTCCCAAAACCCATCCCTGGCGGTAATCGTCATCGTGCGCTGTTCGCCGGGTTGTATCGGTGCGGTATTCTCCAGGCTCAAACCTTCAATCGCTGTCATGCTTGTCGAATCGCCTTGATACGCCGCTTGCAGATCCTTGTTCAAAAAATGCACATTAGCGGTAGAAAACTCGCCGATTTGAACAGGATTTTCGCTGCGATTATTGACCTTTACAGTGAACTCCATTGATCGTTCCGGTATCCGGTATTCGGCTTTCAAAGTCTCGACATCGACCACGCCGGCATTGACTTGGGCGGATAGCGGCAAAATCTGGTCCAGCGAAGCCTGCAACGGTATTGCCTTCGGATATTCGCTTATCGTCATTGCATTGACGGCCAACACCAACAAGGGCACGCCGACCAGCATCGCTTTTGCAATTAAACGGTCGTTCGGCGTGACCAGTTCATCTTCCAAACCACCGGCTTGCAGCATTCTATAGCGTGGAATAAACAACGGCCGTCGCAGCCACCAGAGCAGCCAGGCCGTTGCCAATAAGCCCCAGAACAGATGCCAGAATATACCGTTGCCCAGGCCATAGGTTTCCATATCGATCACCTCGCCGTTGATGGTTTTGACCTCGTTGGAAAAATCCGACGCATTTCCGGTAACTTCCAGCCATACGCCCGGCCCCATCACTTGTCCCGCATCTTTCAGATTAAAGAACGGATGGATGTGGTAACGGCCCGGCAATCGCCCTTTGAGTACAATCTTGAAGTTGTAATCGCCTCCGGGCTGCAAGGCCACCGAATTCATGAACGGTTTACCGTTCAGATAGCGTTCGGTCCTGATCAGCACCGGGCCGGGCGTCGATATATTCAAAAACGCCGCTTCAGGCTTGGGTACGCTGACCGGCCAATCCTCGGCGACATGGAATTTGCCGCTAACGCTGACTTCTTCGTTGACATTAAATTTTTGTTTGTCCCATTGCACGTCGTACCACTGTATCGTGCGCATTCTGATAAACGGCTCTAAAGCCTTTTCCCCATGCGCCATCACAGTTGCGATATTCAGCGTGTATAGCGAGAGGATAAACCCTAGAGACACCATGCACTTTATTAATAGCTGTTTCATAAACCGCCCTCCTGTTAGATTTTGTTAAGGTAACGAACGGTTGCGAACCACTTCCCGATAAACCACCATAAGGTGTACATCAGGATGCATAACAGCGCCGAACAAAATGCCGCTAACGGCGCTGCGTATTGACCGTAAGTGCGTAACGTACCCCGCTCGATGATGCGTAAATATTCCGGCATGCCGGTGCGTATGTATTCGAAACCGAACAAATCGGCGACCGTCAATTGGCCGTTACCGTATTCGACAGGCACATGAAACATGCCGAACAGGGGCCAGTTACTGGGGTAGAACAGCAACGCAAAAGACGCTCCACCTAAAACCGCAGTGACGGTCAGGCTGTTGCTCAGCATCAGGATGGCGTCCAGCACCAGCGCGCCGGGCAACATGGTGGCGGGCAAGACCATGTTAATGGGGAAGTAATTCCAATAGTGATAGGCGAATACACGGGTGATCCAGGTGCCTATTAATAACGCAGCCACGCACAAGGTAGCGCCCATCGGCAGGCGAAACTTCGTCCACATGACCGATTGCACCGCCGCCGGAAAAGTAATGCCCATCAGCGGCGTCACCAGCGGCCACCATTGCCTGTCCTTCCAGTCCACCCAGAAATCCCAGTCGCCGACAGCCAGCGCAAAATGAAGATGGAACGAACCGATAAACAGAAAAAGAGCCAATACCAGGATCAGGTAATCGTAAGCGCGGGTAATCCGCGCCTTTTCTCCTGTGTAAGGTCGAAAAGACCGGTTTGAAATATTTACTGACATAATTGCTTCTCCTACCCAATAGCGATAGATAAGGCTGATTCGCTTATCCGAAATAGTCAGCGTGTCATCAATTTTGTCGGCAGCTCATTGAGGGGGAACTGAGCCGACTCAAGCTAAACAACACGCTTGAGTGATACAGTAGGTTGAAAGAACGGCTTTGTTAAATGTTTATATTTCATCCCGTCATTGACACAATTCATGGTCGAGGCATGCTGTGTTTTTGTTATCCTGACCCGAACTCACATTGAAAAGTACCCCTATGTCTAATTTAAGAA
>JBAZNK010000047.1 GCA_041649255.1 bacterium | reverse complement strand
GTTTACCCACGGTATGGCGGACGGTAAATTCGGCTTGTCCGTTGATGATATTGTTTACAGTTATTACGGCAATCGGTCAGGCACGGTTTTGGAGCAGAAACTGAATGGTTCGATGAAGGATAATGCCCCGGAACAGGAACGTTTTAAGATCATGGAATGGGTTAGGGACGGCGCGAACAGCGATGATTATAAGGCGGACGGCATCGACAAAATAATCGAGAGCCGTTGCGTGATGTGCCATAACAAGGAGGCGTCCGGGATACCGGATTTTACCCAATTCGAGGCGCTAAAAGCCTTAACCACAGAGGATACGGGGGCTACATTCGCGTCATTAACACGGGTTTCGCATGTGCATATGTTCGGTATCAGCTTCATCTTTATGTTCGTGGGGCTTATCTTTAGTTTTGCGGAGACCACGACAACGCAATATAAGTGCATTGCTATCGGCATGCCCTATGCGTTTCTTGTAGCCGATATATTGTCATGGTGGTTGACCAAGATTCACCCGATGTTTGCCTGGTTGGTTATTTTTGCCGGTATGGGCATGGGCGTTTCATTCATGTTTATGTGGGTAACGTCCATTCTGGAAATGTGGCTGTTTAAACCGGTGTTTATTGATGGCTTGGGTTCACGTTATTTACAGATGCGCGATAGTACTGACGCGTCATTTGCGGACAGGTTATGGTTTTATGCCAAGACGCTAGGGAAGAAGATTAAACCTGCGGCGGCTTTTGTAACAGAACAATGGCTCACACGCGGCTGGCCTGTTGTTAAAGAGTGGTTGAAAAAAATAGCATAGCCAGGTGGAGGTACGGGCTGCCGCAGTGCAGTTCGGGTACCTGTTTAGACAAACAACCGACTGATTATCGTCGTATCTTCATTTCAGGTTCAGCCTGATTCTTCATTGACCGCGCCGTTTTTATCGTCATGATAGAAATGGCCGCGTCTTCAATTTCCCGGCTAATGCCGGTCAAGACCCCGCCACTTACGACAGGGAACGCGAAAGGGCGCTGGTTTTTTCCGTAGCGTTAAAGTCCCTTTATTTTAGTGATTTGATAAGTCAAAGGCGAGGGCAATACAGGGTCAGTACTGTATGCCGGTGGATAACGCTCCCCATTCGTGCTGAGTTTGTCGAAGCGCCGGATGTTCATGAGTTCTCTTGAATGCTCGTCTTACTCCTTAAGTATTTATACCTATCTTGCTGATTTTTAATGTTTTGTTGATTTTGTCTCTATGGAAATTTAAGCGGCTGTTAAGGATACTGTAGTTGTGATGACCGGCTAGCTCACAGAAATGGCGAGATGGGCGGTTGTTACAACCTCATCAGATATTTTTATTGAACGACATCTGATTATATTTAAATATGTTCATGGAGTAATAACAATGAAACAATTTAACAAAAAAATATTAACTGCAAGTATTCTTCTTGCATTGGGCACAGCTTCTAGTGCATGGGCAAATCCTACTAATACAGCGGATACAGTAACTGACAGTCAGACTGCAACGGCGTCTAGTGACCAAAGTGGTACAGGTACAGCTGCAAATGAATTTTCAACTGCGACTGATAACACTAATAACTCTGACAACACTAACAATTCAGATAACAGCAATAGCTCAGATAACAGCGCTGTCACAACAACTGACAACACTAACAACTCTGATAACAGCAATAATTCAGATAACAGCGTTGCCACAACAACTGACAACACTAACAACTCTGATAACAGCAATAATTCAGATAACAGCGTTGCCACAACAACTGACAACACTAATAACTCTGATAATAGAACTGACAACTCCGATAACAGTTCAGCTTCTGCAACTGATGCGGCGGCTAACAATGGCAGTACCGCTTTATCAGACCGTTCTACGGCTAGTGCAACCGACGCTGCTGCCAATAACGGTAGTAGCGCTTACTCAGATCGATCAGATCATTCTGATCACAGTGCGGCTACTGCAACCGATGCGGCTGCCAATAACGGTAGTAACGCTTACTCAGACCGCTCTGACCACAGCTTGGCTTCTGCAACTGCTCAAGGTTCTGCTGCTGCTAATAATGGTAGCACTGCAACGGCAACTACCGACAATAGTCAGGCAAATTCAAATGGCATCGGATCAGCTGCGGCTAATGGTGGCGGTAATGCAACTACGGACAACAGCAACCACTCTAATAACAGCCAAGCAAATTCAAATGGCATCGGATCAGCTGCAGTTAATGGTAGCGGCACTGCAACTACAGACAACAGCGACCGCTCTGATAACCGCTATGCAGCTTCAAATGGAATCGGATCAGCTGCCGCTAATGGTGGCAATGCCACCAGCACGTACAAAGTCAATAATCAAGCTTTGACCGGTACAGTCACTGGTAATCCAACTGGTTTGCCATCCGATACTACGGTATTAGCCTCTATCCCATTTGGTAATAATATCGATCACTCGATTGTCGGCAACGCAGGTATTACCCAAACCTTTCAAAACTCAGGTAGCGGTTTAGCGCAACAATCGGTATTGGTTGATGGCACTGTAACGGTTACCCAAGGCACTGCATCTATTGCACCTTAAGGTTTATTAACGGTATTGGTTAATAAATTGCAGTTTGCCGGTGAGTGAGCAATCGCTCACCGGTTCTTAACTGGCATATCGTCAAATATGTGAGGAGTGTGCTATGGGAACTATTCTAAAGAGCTGCGTTTTAACGCTACTTGTAGTTATTGCGCAAAGTCAGGCGGCGCAAGCCGGTTCGGTTCAAAATCAGGACAAGTTACTTTTTTCTTCGACCGAAACAGCGTTATTGGAAGAGCTGGATAATGCGCGGGGGCGCGAAGGTGTCGATATATTTACCCTTAATAACATGAACGTACGCGCTACGCTGGCGGACAATCAGGCAAACAATAATGTGAATGGCGCCAACATAATTGACGGCGGTTCATTTACACAGGCAAGCGGTTTTA
>JBAZNK010000046.1 GCA_041649255.1 bacterium | reverse complement strand
ATTGCTTCTTCTTGCCACCAAGGTCGCTCTACTAAAATATAATTAATGCCTTCTGGAATTAAAAGATCGGCTATATTCGAGTACATTTTCAAGTGAAGAATATCCCCATCAATCATTTTTGAATAATGGCTTCTGGAAATGCTGGTCATATTCGTCCATCGCACCTCGCCGAGGGAATTAATAAAGTGCGATAAATGCGCTAGCATATTTAAATTTTCAGCCACATCCTGATGATGCCCGACGGGTATTATCGGTTGATGAAGCAGAGCGGCAACCAAAATTGCGTTTTGACAATCCATTGAAATCCGAAATCGGGGCAAAACCGGAAGACCGTGAATATTTTCAGCCGGACGCATGCCGAGAGTACGGACCCAATCAGCATGTTTGTTATAGTGAGCTAGAGATCCTCTGGATATGCATGCAGCTTCATATCCCATTAAGGCCATTTTCTTAAGAGTTTCCTCAGAGCATGCGCCGTGTGGCGGCGCCATTACGCGAGCGACAGATATATTTGCACGCTTTTCCAGTTTTTCTATCCTAAAGAGCGCCTGTTTTAACATTCTAGTGCGTTCTTCATTCGGTATTTTTCTTGCGAGCTCTTCGGCTATGTGGTCGTTCCCATGTATAAGCAGTGAAATTCGATGATGATGCTCCTGAAATAGGTCAGCTGTTCGCTGGTGAACAAACCAGGCGTCCAATGGGATGGTAGCAAAAGACGCGTGATAATTATGTAAGTCGGCGTGTCTTGCCATTTCAAGAAAATTTATGAACCCATACGTTGGCCAATGCAGATTGGGATCATCGAACATGAAGCATGCCTGTAAAGGCGGGGGATCCCACCGGTTTTCATCGGTTAGTCGGCGTAAAAATGTCAGCAGTGGAAGTAAAGCCAAAAATTGATTATCGTGGAAGTGATGGAAGATGGGTTCATCGCTGTTCAACTCCGGTATTGTTAATGCGACATAATGATGTTGGCAGTCTCGATGTTCCTGAACTGCCCATATTGGAGACTCTGTTTTACACGCAAGCGTTGTCGCATTTTGTAACCAGTGTGGAAGGCCTTTCAACGTGATAACTTCATCCGATCGAACGTCACGATTACTGAGTATTTCAGGAATGAGAGCGTGTTTATTGAAATTAATGGTCGATGATTCTCCGCAAGAGGTAAGGTGTTTTTCAGCAATGACGGCATAACTTGGTAACGGGCTATTTTGAATACGTAGCATGGAGTCAGGATTAATTTCAAGGTAAAGCCATGCATCGATGCCGGCATCATTGGCAACATTAGGCTCCTCAAATCGAATGCCGAAGATTTCTCCTAAGGCATCAAACATTCTCCAATGACCTTGTGATATTAAAGCTGCTGAAATGCCGATTCTTTTCATTGCGGTTTCATACCCTGTGTGAATAAATTAAAAAGTAATAATTTGGAACAAGAACCCTATCCCTTATTTTTGATGACTATCAATATTTAGGCTGATTTCCAAGTCAATACACGTATGTTTTGGAGCAAAAAATTAAAATTTAATTAACGCATTTTTGGGCGACTAAACAAGTTGTTTTGGGTTCTGGATGAGCCCGAATCCATTAATAATTGTTTTCCAATGTTGTTTGATGTGCTCACTGTGGGTGTCGCAGCGGAAAATTGGAGACGTGCCCACTGTGTGTTCTGACCTTTGATGGCTAAAGTTGCGGCTGAGCCAATATTAGCAAGAGCGAAGTAAACGAAAACAGCAGTTTGGTCAAAATATGAAACTGAAAAAAATGTTACCACGTTAGCAAAAAGCGAGGAACCGAGCGCCCAGACCATAAATCGTAAATCGGGTGAACAATCGGTCGTTTGTTTCAGCGCTTGAGTGACACCGGAGAATCCCTTAATCAGTACGACTACGAATAGCGCCAATAATAGTAGGCCACCAAATACGCCCATTTGAACGTATTGACTCGTAATATCGGTGTGATCCGGGCTCCAGGGCACAAATTGTTGCATCCAGTGGCGAGTATAATCTGTTCCAATCAGCCACCACTCGTCTAGATGTTCTAAAGCAGCTTGTAACAACCTTGCTCGGTACCAACTGGTGCTTCCTCCCATTAAATCGATTCTGGCAATAATGAAATAGGCTGGATCTTTCATATACAAATCCAAGGCAATATACCCGGGGATAGCCCATCGCTGTATCAGCGGTATAAAACGACGATAACGCCACATGAATAGTGCAAAGATACCCGCCACTGCACTCAAAATAGGCCCGCTGGAAGCGCTGGAGTAAATGATTATAAAGCAGGCTATGATCCCAATTACCGCTAACTTTCGATGAGGGCGCCATAGCGCTATCATCATCGGCAAATTGATTGCTCCTGCTGTGCCGGCGAGTATGGGATGAGCGAAAGGACCATTGGCCCTGACTTTGCCTAAGCGGATCATCACTGATTCCTGTCCGCCTAGAATAGAAAATAGATTATGAACGGTTAGCTTCTCAATAAACATTTCCATGGCCAGAGGCACCAAAAGGAGCGCGGTTAGTTGGTACACACCAGAAATATCCTCAAGGCTTCTGCAAAAGCTTCGAAAAAGCACATAGATTCCACAAGCATCAAAAGCGAGGCCGAGTCGAAAAATAAGTGTCGCCCCGGGGTCCTTGTGAAAAAAGCCGCTAGCTAAAAGCCAGATAACCCAAGTCATCATAGTGCAGTCTATGCCATTGATTCCGTTTGGCGGCCATTCCTGTTTTATCATCATTCGAACTATGCCAAGCGCAATCAACACGCGGATAGCTGTGAAATGAAGTGGTCCCAGTTCAATATTTAAGTAAGTCGGGAAGTAACAGACGCCTACCAGAAGAGGTAACGGTGCCCAACGGCGACTGACAAATATCAGCGTAGCCGCGTCGACCAACAGAAGCACTAAGGCAAGACTATTCATACCCGTCAGACCAAGTTAACACGCAGTAATTATCGAGACAGTTCTTAGACTATTCATCAGTCTT
>JBAZNK010000045.1 GCA_041649255.1 bacterium | reverse complement strand
CATCCCCTGTGTCTCAGAGAGCATATCTCAAATGATTGATATAACAACAAAAAATAATCAACCGCAGGGTGTGCCTAAACTGGGCAACTACATCGTTACCGAAAAACTGGGAGAAAGCTTGCAGGCTTTGGTATTCAAGGGCTACCACAAAGACATCCCCGACCAGCCGTTGATCATCAAACTGCTGAAGCAGCTGTCGAGCTGGGACGACCAGTCCCGGCATCTGCGCCAGAAAATTGAACGCCTGAAAGTGCTGCATGATCCGAGGGTTTGTACGCCACTCGCCCTGGAGTCCTACGGCGACCAGCAGTTTATCGTTCAGCCCTGGTTCTCCGGACAACCGCTGAACAGTTGGGCAAAACACCAAGACAAACTCGATCTCAACGATTTTTTTACGCTGGCCTGCACCCTGGCCGATACGCTGCAAGCGGTACACGATGCCGGTATTACTCACGGCGGCATTAAGCCCCACAATATTCTGCTGCAACCGGGAACGCTGACCCTGCGGCTGACCGATTTCATCACTCCGCTCGATATTCGCGATGTCAGCCATTTTATCTACGACCCGGAATTCGTACGCCACACTTTGGCCTACACCTCGCCGGAACAGACCGGCCGCATCAACTATAGAGTCGATTTTTCCACCGATTTGTATTCATTGGGCATCGTATTTTATGAACTGCTGACCGGCCAGTTGCCGTTTTTTTCCACCGATCCGCTGGAGCTGATCCATTCGCATCTGGCCGAAGAAACGCCTAAAGTCAATCTGCTCAATCCGCAGCTTCCGCAAGCCTTGGCCGATATTATTGCCAAACTCACGGTCAAGCAGCCGGAGAAACGTTACCAGAGCGCCTCGGGTTTGCTGGCCGACTTGATCCGCTGCAAGAATGAATACAGCGCCACCGGCAGCGTATCGGCGTTTGCCATCGGCCAGCACGATCGCAGCCGCCGGGTCATCTTTATTTCGAAAATGGTCGGCCGCCAGGCCGAAAGCCGGTTGATACAGCAGCAATACAACGAGGTTATCGAGGGCAAATTCCGTTCGGTATTTATTTCCGGCCTGTCCGGCATCGGCAAAACCCGGTTGATTCAGGAACTGCAAAAACCATTGGTCAAAAATCGCGGCTACTTCACTTCCGGCAAATTCGACCAATACCAGAAAAATATCCCCTACAGCTCGTTGATACAGGCCTTGCGCAATCTGATCCGCATCTTTTTGACTGAAAGTGACTCACAGGTTCAGCAGTGGCGGGGCAAAATACTCGACGTCGTAGACAATAACGGCAGCGTCATCAGCGATGTGCTGCCGGAATTGGAATTCATCATCGGCCCTCAGCCGGAAGTGCCGCATCTGCCGCCGGTGGAAGCCCGTAACCGTTTCAACAATTTGTTCGGCCGGTTCCTGGCCTGCTTGGCCAGCGAAGACAATCCGCTGGTGCTGTTTATCGACGACCTGCAATGGTGCGACAGCGCAACTTTCGATTTTCTACAAAACCTGTTCGACAACCATCATGAGCATCCTTTCCTGTTTTTCATGGGCGCCTATCGACACAATGAAGTCGACAGCAGCCATCCGCTCAGCAAGCTGATCCGCAAGATTCAGGAAAACAATGGCCCGTTCGCGGAAATTCGCGTGGAGGCGCTAACCGACGCCGACTGCCACGAGATGGTCGCCTATATCCTCGATTCCTCGCTGGAAGCCACGGCCAATCTGGCTGAATTTATCGCCCACCTGACCGAAGGCAACCCGCTGTTCGTCAGCGAAAGTTTGGCTTGGTTGTATAACGAGGATTTGCTGAATACCGATGCCGAGCGACACTGGCACTGGGACATCAAGCGGATTCGCGATACGCAGATGCCGACCTCGGTGGTGGAATTGTTCAGTTCCAAGGTGGGCAAATTGCCGGCCGAAACCCTGCATATCCTCAATCACTGCGCCTGCATGGGCAACCGTTTCAGCGTTGAAGACGTGGCGCTGGTGCTGGATATTCGCATCGAACAGCTGTTTGAAGATTTGAAGCCGGTATTGAATCTGGGCATGCTGCTGGAAAACAAATCCGATCTGCAGTTCGTCCACGACCGGGTTCAGGAAGCGGTGCTGCGGCAGGTCGCCCCCCAGGCCAAGCCCGCTATCCACTGGCGCATCGGCAACCGTCTGCTGCACGCGGTACCGGCAGGAACCGATCTTGAAACCCTTGACAACTTGTTTACCATTGCCGCCCACCTCAACCTGGGCCGTCCGGCGGACATGGATCAGGAACTGGCGTATCGGCTGGTCAATATCAACTTCCATGCCGGCAACAAGGCTCTGGATGCCTTGGCCGGGGATGCCGCCAACGATTTTTTCCAGAAAGCCCACGACTATCTGCCGGACGATTGCTGGCAACAGGCTTACGATCTGACTTTTCGCATTTATCAGCGTCTGGCCAAGACTGAGCTGATGTGCGGCCGTTATGAAAGGTCGGAGGTGTTGCTCAATTATTTGATCGAACACGCGATCAGCGATCTGGACAAAGCCGAAGCTCTGGCGGAACAGACCACGTCGTTGTCCTCGTTCGGCAACTTCAACAAGGCAATAACTACCGCCAACCGCGGCTTGGCCTATTTCGGCAAAGCGATTCCCGAACAGCCCGAGACGGCCCAACAGCGTATGCTGGCGTTAATGGCGCAAATTGAACAGCAAGACGACGTCTGGACGACTATCCTGCACATGCCTTTTACGAAGGACCGCAAAAGCAAGATCGAGCTGGCGTTTTACAGCGAACTAATCCCCGATCTCTATATGTCCGGCCTGGTGCCGCAGTTGTATCTGTCAGCGGCGCAATCGACGCTGCATTGCCTGCAGGGCGGCATGGATGAATCGGTGATTTATTCGTTTTCGATCATGGGCCTCAATCTCGGCGAACAGGGCAAGTTCGAACAGGCATTCCTGTACCAGGATCTGGCCCACGACTTGTGTGAAAAACACCCCAATACTTTTGGCGCCACCCGCGGCATGAACGGCATTGTCTGGTGCAACATGCATTCGCGCAGCCATCCGGCCGAGATCGTCGATTATTGTCACAAAGCCATACAGTGCGGCAAGAATTGCGGCGATTTGTATAACGCCGGCCTGTCCTACGGACCATTGATGTGGAATTTGCTGGTGCAGGGCAACAATCTGCGTTTGGTTGAAGAAGCCGCCGAGGAATGCCTGCATTTTTCCCGCAAGAATCAACTGTCGTTCTCGGTCGGCCTTGCCGAAGCCGTGCTGGCCGGCTGGGTGGCACCGATGAAA
>JBAZNK010000044.1 GCA_041649255.1 bacterium | reverse complement strand
CAGCACCACCAGCAAATTATGGAAAGACTCCTGCTGTTGCTGGTAGAGTCCGCCGAATTCCAACACGCCGGGCGGCAAGGTCTGGTCCCGGCCGAGCTTGGCCTTGATTTCGGCTATGGCGCTGCCGAGGTCGCGGTTTTCGAGGCGGGCGGAAACCGCCACCAGTTGCCGCAGGTCTTCGCGGTGGAGTTCCAATTGTCCCGGTTCTGTCGCCACATCAGCCACTTGCGATAGTTTTACGGTTCTGCCGTCCAAAGACCGTAGCGGCAGTTCGCGCAGGTTGGCGATCTGGCCAGTCGTATCGGTGTTCATACTGACGCGGATGTTAACGACCCGGTCGCCTTCCAACACATAGGAGGCTTTTTGCCCGAGCATCGCGGTGCCGACCGCCAAGGCCACATCGTTGACGGTCAGGCCGAAGCGTTGCGCGTCACTGTCGCGCACATGCAAATTCAATGAAGGGCCGGTGGTTTCCAGGCCGTCGAAAGTATCGACGACGCCGCCGATTTTCTTAAGTTCGGCTTCGACTTGCGGCGCTTTTTGCTTGAGCCATTCGACATCGGTGGAGAAAAGCTTGATCTCGATAGGCCGGGGCGACCAGGTCAAATCGCCGATCAGGTCGTTAAGAATGCCTGCAAACTCCCACTCGATTCCGGGTACGGCAACATGAAGCTGCTTGCGCAGATCGGCAACGACCTCGTCGGTTTTCCGTTGCCGTTGCGGTTTTAATTTGACCAAAAAATCGCCCATGTGCGCTTGCGAAATACCCAAGGCCAGCCGCGCGCCGGTGCGCCGCGAATAGCTTTCCAACTCCGGCATGGCGCGCAGGAGGGTTTCGGCCTGGCGCAATTGCCGGTCGGTTTCTGCCAAGCTGGTGCCCCACGGCGCGCGGTAATCGAGCACGAAGCCGCCTTCATCCATAAACGGCAGGAATTCGCTTTCCAGTTGTCCGTATAGCCAGACTCCCAACGCCAAAATCAACACGCAGCCGGTCAGAACTTTCCCGGTCTGCTTGAGTGCCGTGCGCAACACCTTTTCGTAGTTTTGAATCAGGCGTTCCAGCCAATTTGCTTTAGCGCTGGACGGTGACTGGCCGTCAGTCGGCATCCACCAAGCTGCGAGCGACGGAATCAGCGTGACGGCCAGCACCAGCGAGGTCAGCAGCGACACCACCATCGTCAAGGCCAAGGCCCGGAAAAAACAGCCTGCAACACCGTCCAGAAACGCCAGCGGTATAAACACCACCACCGGCGTCAGCGTCGAAGCCAGCAACGGCCGGAAAATGTCCGCCAAGGTCTGCTGCACCGCCGGCAGGCGTTGTTCGCCTGCGGTAATTTTGGTATGAACGGCTTCCACCACCACAATGGCGTCATCGATAATCAGGCCGATGGCGGCGGCGATGCCGCCTAGCGTCATTAAGTTAAAACCCAGTCCCATGATGCGCAGCATCAGCAGGGTAATCAAGACCGTGGCCGGAATCACCACGGCGGCGATCAAGGTCGCCCCCCAATTTTTCAGGAACACGTAAAGAATGACGACGGAAAGTATCAGCCCCAAAAGAATGGCTTCCCAAACGCTCCGGATGGAGTCGCCCACCAACAGCGATTGGTCGTAGAAAACCGACGCTTGCATACCCGGCGGCAAGGCTTTTTTTAGCGATTCCAGTTCCTGTTTCAGTTGCCTGGCGATGTCGAGGGTACTGCCGTCCGGCTGGCTGTAGATATTGAGTAGGACAGCATTAACGCCGTTCGCGGTGACGATGTTGAAGGCCGGTTCCTGGCTGCGCTCAACCCGTGCAAAATCCTTGATGCGGATCGGATGAGCGCCGCTTGCAACCGCTTGTACGGCCCCGGCAAGCGGCGTGTTGCCGGTAACCGAGACGGTCAGGTTTTCTATGTCTTCGACAGTATGAACGCGGCCATCGACCACCGTCAGGTAGAGTTTGTAATCTTCCTCCAGCATGCCGGTCGGTGCGATCAGGTTGTTCCTGACCAATGCATCGGTGACTTGAGCGAGACTCAGATTTACGGCTTGCAAGCGTAACGGATCGACAATAACGTGATATTCCGGCGCCCGCCCGCCGACAATGCCGGTGCGGGCCACGCCGGGTATGCGCAGCAAGCGAGGGCCAATCGTGTAACGCGCCGTTTCCCATAGTTCGGTCAGCGAATGTGCGGGTCCGGTAAGGCTCAGGCCGACCACCGGAAAGGCGGCAAAAGTGAGCCGCCAAACCGCCGAGCTTGCGGTCGCCGGTAGCGTTTTTTGCACGACCGCAAGCCGACCCTGCACGAACAGCTCCGCCTGTACCATATCCGTTTGCCAGGTGAAAAACACGTTGATTTCCGCCGAGCCGCGCCCGGTTTTCGAACGCACGGTGCGCACGCCGGGAATGTCTTTCATTGCCTCTTCGACTGGGCGGGTGATGGTCGCCATCATCTCGTTGGCGGGCATCACTCCGTTGTCGATCAGGATGACTACCCGCGGGAAATCGGTCTGGGGGAAGATTGATGAAGGCATACCCAGCGCCGCGTAGGCACCGGCCAAGCACAGTGCGACACAAAGGAAGGCAATGACCAGGCCGTGGCGAGTTGCAAAAGAGCCGGAGGTAGAAGTGCGCGTCATTTCATTTTATTCATGAGCATCAACGTATGCGGATTGATGAGCCAACCACGAACGGCTGGTTAAACAACGCTTGAAGCCCTTGCCGAGAACCCAGAGGATACAAAGTTTTTTCTTCGTATCCTTCGTGTCTTATGTGCATTACTTCAGCACCCGGATACGCGTTTCAGGCGGCAAGCCGTAAACGCCCTGGGTCACGATAGTCGTGCCTTCCTCTAAATCCTCGCCCGATACTTCAATGAGATTTCCGTCGCGTAAACCCGGTTTGATGATCTTTTGTTTGGCATTGTCGCCGTCAACCACGGTAATTAAACTGCTGCCGTCTCTGGTCACCACGCTTTCAATCGGAACCGCCAAGCGCTCAGAGTGCTCTTCGACGACGATGCGCACATTGACGAATTGGCCGGGCCGGAAGCCGGCGGCCTTGCTTAGAGTGGCCCGAACCAATACGGTATCGGTGAGCGGATCGACCTGAGCGCCGATAAAGGCCAGTTTTCCCTGTTGAATCGGGGCGCTCTCTGCCGCGCCGATGCTGATTTCCGCCGATTGTCCCAAACGAAGCGCAAAGGCTTCCAGGCTGGGCACACGGATAGCGATGTCCAGGCGATCCATGTCAACCAAGTCCGCTAATACCGTAGCCAAGCTCACCGCCTCGCCGACTTTAAAATGAATGGCCGCCACAGTGCCGGACAGAGGCGCCTTGATCTGCAATAACTCGCGTTGGGTCTTGGCGTTGAGTAAATCCTTCGGGCGGTTTGCAG
>JBAZNK010000043.1 GCA_041649255.1 bacterium | reverse complement strand
CAAGGCAGCCGCTGCCGATATACCAGTATGACTATCAATACACGCGGGATTAATGAGGATAAATGTCTGAAGAATTTAAAGCTCTAGGAGTTACTGGGCGAAGCCTATATGAAGCGGTTGCTTTCGCAGTCCTTTGTTTGTAGAGCTCACGGAACAACAAACTTGGGATTGTACCTAAGACACTATTTTTTAAAACAGCATGAGGAGTATCCATAATGAAGATTACAGTTGTTGGCGGTGGCCGGATGGGGCTTCCTCTTGCCTGCATGTTTGGCAAGCACGGAGCAAGCGTGACAGTAAGCGACATCAATCAGGATCTAGTGAACGCTATTCAAACAGGCAATTGTCCTTATGAAGAGCCGGGACTGCCCGAGCTCATGGCTGATTTGCATAAGGCGGGCCGACTTTACGCCACCACTGACACAAAAAAGGCTGCGTCCGAGTCTGAGGTCATCGTAGTCATCGTGCCGGCCCACCTGACTTCCAACCGCGATATTAATTTCGGCACGCTCCAGATGGTTTCGGAAGAAATTGGCAAAGGACTTCAGCCGGGAACCCTTGTTGTGTACGAGACCACTGTGGCCGTGGGCGGAACCCGGCGTAGTTTAATTCCGTGCCTGGAACAACAGAGTGGCTTGAAATCGGGTGTAGACTTTTATGTGGCCTATAGTCCGGAACGCGTGAAAGCGAACCACGTATTGTCGAGGCTTGAGACGACCCCCAAGATTGTGGGGGGGTTAGACGCCGCTTCATGTGCAAAGGCAGTGGCATTTTATCGGCAGTACCTCGGTGCGCCAGTCGATGATGTCGGCACTATCGAGGCCGCAGAGATGTCTAAACTGTTAGGCATGCTGTACCGAGACGTGAACATTGCGTTGGCAAATGAATTTGCGGCCTTCTGCGAAGTGGCCGGTGTTGATTTCGAGAGGGTTCGTTTGGCTGCAAATACCGACGGCGAGGCCAATCTGCTTTTACCGGGCATAGGTGTCGGCGGTCATTGCGTACCTGTCTACCCGTATTTCCTGACACGGGAATCGCGTCGATTAGGTCTGCCTCAACGTATCTCAGAAGCCGCTCGCGAAATCAACGACCAACAGCCTGCCAGGCAATTGGAACGGGTTGAAGCAAGATGGCAGCGCTTGAAAGGCAAGAAAGTGCATATCTTGGGGCTGGGATTTAGGCCCGAGGTCAAGGTGGACATTTTCAGCCCAAGCTATGCATTGCGGGACGAACTCCAACGATTAGACGCCCAGGTTACGATCGAAGATCCCCATTACACCGACGAAGAGCTACGGGACGCAGGGTTCGTACCTGGCACGACAAAGGTTGCCAGCGTTGTTGTTCTCAGCACGGCCCACAAAGAATTTGCCGCTCCTGATTTCGTTGCGTGGCGAAAGGCCGGTGTGGAAGTCGTACTTGACGGCCGCAATTTCTGGAACCAGGATGAGGCCGAAGCGGCCGGACTGCTTTACTTCGGGATTGGGCGATCTTCCTGTGCAGAACGCACTCGCCACGGGACTGTCTTTATGGAGAATGGGCGGCTGGCAGAAGCTATTGCCCAATGAGGCGTTCCACAAGATTGGTATACACTTTCTTGTGCGCACTCCAGTTGTAAACATTTGCGAACCGTTCTGTCGCATTGTCTGACAGGGCGGTCCGTTTGCCGGGGTTTTGATAAAGCGTAATGATGGCTTCGGCGAGGGAACCGGCGTTTTCTGCATCGAAGAACTGTACCATTTGTTCATCAAAATACCGACAAATCGTACCCGTTTTAGGTACGATGCAAGGGATCCCCATGGTCACGTATTCGAGCAACTTGGTGGGCAGCATGATGTCTGTGCCGCTGCTGATCCGTAATGGAATAAGCCCGACATCCGCATCATGGATCATCGCGGGAATATTCTCTACCGGAACGAAGCCTTCGCTGAACGTAACCAAATCCTGCAAATCAAGCTGGTCGCGTAATGCCATCAATCGGCTTCGTTCTTCACCGGCTCCGATAATGCGAAGCTCCAGGCGAGGCACCGTGCGTCTGGCTATGGATACGGCCTCTATTGCGACATCCAGTCCGAGTCGGCGTGCGAGAGTGCCATGGTAAACCATCACAAACGGCGCATCTTGAGGCTTAGGGGGTAATAGGTCGCGTCTTGCAAAAATGTGGTCATCGGGTAGATTCATCAGGACGTGGATTTTTTCACGCGGAATACCTCGCTCCGACAGAATATCCTTCAAGCGATCCTCAACAGTCAGCACGGCTGAGGCGAATTTTCCGGCCCACCGTTCCTGCCTTTTGAGTGCTCTGACGACCCAGTGATTTTCTCCGGAAGAAAACTTCTCCCCATAGAGTTCAGGCATCAAATCGTGTACATCAAGAATTACCGGGACGCCTAGCAAACGCGGCAGCCAGGTTGCGAACACAAGAAAATCAGGCATGTTGTTAATATGAATCGCCTGGTAGCGCAACGGATGCAGTAATAAGTGCATGAAGATCATTAAAAAGAATATGACGTAGTCGATAATGTATTCGATAAAAGAAGTACACTTCTTTTTCAGACCCATGGTTTTGATGACATCCACGCCTGCGATCGTCTCACGGTTCGGTTCACCGGGCTGGCGTCGCGCCAAAAACACGACACGGTGCCCGGACTCTACCAATGCTTCCGCTTCACGTTTTACTCTGGGATCTCGGCGGTAATTGGTATATGCCGCCATGAAAATAAATGCCATAGGATATTCTCTCATTGATTAATTAGGTATCTTGCACAATTATTATTCATACCTCTGTGCGGATAATAACAGTCATTTTCGGGGACGCCTCCGAATGCTCTTGCGGCGATTAACCAAACCGCTCAGTTGAAGCTTGAATAGTTTTTCGCATGCTGCCGCCAGAAATCATTGATGGTTCTTCCATCCGTTGCGAGCCCCCCCGTCTCCCTTGTGTAATTGACCATTTCCCAGAACAGGCGTTCATAACCGGGGTCGCGCGCTCCTCCGAAAACGATGGGATGCCATACGGTGGAGACGCATCCCCGTTTGCGGCGCAGGTCATCCAGAGCAGCCTTTATGACCTCCCAAGCGCTTAATCCCTTCAACCTCATGTAGCTTTGCAACGTGACGTCCATAAGAAACAAATTAAGCTGAAGCACTTTATAAGGACGGTTTTCTTTCAGGCAATAAGGAAAATAAGGATAAGAAAATCCGGCGCGGGGTCCGGGGCGATCAGGAAAACCCATGGACATGTCATACTGAATGCCTGCCTGTTCTTGGGCAGTGAACAAATTGTCATAATCGAATGAAAGAAAATGCTGGCGCGAGCCTAGTGGTCTGCCTAGGCGTTGCGCCAAAAGCGCCGCTTCTTCCACATACCAGTCGGTATTCTCAGTGGATCGGTAGCTGCCATGCAGACAAAGATCAAAACCTGCATCAAGAATAACGCGCAAATAGTCGCGGGTACGGTCGTCTTCGATTCGATAGTTGACGTCGTTGGGATGCCTATGACCGACGGCAACCTGGAACGATGCATGCACGCCCAGTTCTTTCTCACGCTCAATGATCTCGGGCACGCAACCATAGGGATCGCGTTTATGTATCAACGCGAGCGCCAGCCCAGTCGCCGCACGCAAGGCGTCGGCAGGATCGCGTTGACGGATGAGATGGCGAAGTACGGTTTTTGCGCCCTGTTTGGTAATATCAATAATACCGGCCGGGATGAAATCAACGTCATGCGATAGTATGAGTGCATGGCTAGCGCCTTGCGGCCATTCGAGCGATTTCCATTTCTCT
>JBAZNK010000042.1 GCA_041649255.1 bacterium | reverse complement strand
TATTACTGCGCGCAAACGATTCAAATTCCACAAGATCTATTGTTTTGCCGGCATGTTCCCTGTCAAACCCGGCCGTGGCGATAATCCCCCCGGGATTCTTACGGGCAAGCTCAACAGCCATTTCATTTCCTCGCTGTGATCCGCCGACAGCCGCCATCTTGCCGACCCCTGCCGCAACAGCCCGAGCAATGACGCCATCAACATCATCCAACAAGTCAAAATGAACATGTGTGTCGAAGAACATAAACCCGAAGGTAACAGTTGAAATGACTAAAAGGAATGAAGAAAATCTCCTATCCCCTTTCCTGAAGTTTGGCAGTTCCATGTACTAAGTCAGCCATGATTTTACGATAATGTTCATGCTGCGATGATCTTTGAATTGGGTTGTCCGAGTTTCTCAGGGCTGATCTTAGGGTGAGCATTGAATACGAGCGGCGAGAAATTATCCGCCGCCCCGAGCAAGAGATCCTGTTGAAGTTGTTTTATGAGGTCAGAACATGTTGGTCGCTGGCTATTTTTTCGCATGTACCACTTGGGAGGGGTGACTGATGGCGGTCTGGAGTGGAACCCGTACGCTTGTATGCCTGCCAGAAGCAATGCGGCATATGTGGCAATACATATAGATGGTGCAGTAGAAACACTTGTGGTAGTTCTGACCTGAGTCTGGCCGACACCAAAGAGTTGCTTTTCTTCCTTGAAGTTCACCTCGATGCCCCATCGCCAGAAATATGCTTGGATCAATCTTATTATGGGGATATGGGTGTCTGTGCAGACAAGATATGCTGGTTGAGTGTAGGACCAAGCTCCGTTTTTTCGTTTTCTATGGTGCATTGGCGCTATGACAACGACTTGAACAACGGCCTTTTCGCCGGCGATGTGCCATTTGGCGCGTGAAATGTGTTTATAGCGGACTGTTGTTGTTTTTGGGCCATTGCAGATTTCAGCAGACAGCCAGGGAATTGTTTTGTTTTTTCGTAATTGTTCCGGTGTAGGAAGTTGATCGCCATAGGAGCGTGGACGTCCAACAGGCGGATTTTCCAGGCGTTTGGTTGGACGCCGCAGGCAGATATCTGCCCTGGTTCTGCCAATATAAACAGTGCGAGCAGGTAGTTTTGGTAACAAAGTTGAGTTGGAGTAGTCTCCGTCTCCGCAAACCCAGATATCCCTGCCTTGCTGGTCTGTATACGCATCGAGATGGTCACGTACCTGTTGAAGCAATCGAGCTGCGTGAACGCCGGGACTGTTCATTGTTCTGAGTTGCTCATATTGGATCCAATCCTCTTTAGGTGCATCTTTTGCTGGCTTCGGTAACTTCGGGATCAGCTTGATGGCAATAGGGATCATCCGGGAACGTTTCGGGTTGGCTGGATCTGGTACCGCTGCTGATAACTGTATGAATCGTTGGGCATACATGAGGTTCGTATGAAACTGAGGGCCTAGCGGATCTCTATACCATCCAGCACCGGCTATATGCTTACCAGACTTCTTGATATAGGAATCGTCCAGAGCAATCACAAGAGGTCTATCGGGTGGTAGTAACTGCAAAACACCATCGAGAATCGGGCTGAACACCGCCTTGTCATCCACATGCTGACGATACAACCGATATGCTTTGCTCCAGTCTTGTTGCTGTCTGCCCAGGGCGGTGAGCAAACCAGTTACAGTGCGGCGTTGGTTGCAGATCAAATGCGCTAACATATGTTGAGCCAATTCACCTTGTTGTCCTTCGTCGGCGCCCATTTCGGCCTGTTTGGCGATGAGCGCCAACACGTAACCGGCTAACGTCTCGTTTTTTTTAGAGGTGATGGCGGGGCATCAGGCCGCTGAAGAACCAGAGTGGTTCGGTCATGGATCGACCACTGGACCACCTCTCCTTTTGTGAAATCCATCGACTGAGCCACTGCCGATGGAAAATTGATGTACCACTGTTCGCTGTTTTGACGCTTGATCAGTTGAACTTTTGTTGGAAACGGCATAATAAACGTAATAGTTTAGCGTCCTGAAGCGAGAGCTGGGCGTGGTTTGTGGGCGAAAAGAATCGCTCTTTTTTTTATTGCTATTATACCTAAGCATGATATAAGGCTTAGGTATGAATGAGAGACCCAGTTATCAGGCATTGCTGAGAGAACGGGAGCGCCTGCTGAAGCAGCTTGGGAACAGTCCGCCGGTGTTACGGGGATCGCTACGGCAACATATGAACCGGTGCGGTAATCCTGGTTGTCGTTGTCACGATGAAGACAAGCCCGTACTCCATGGCCCCTATCAGTACCTTTCGCACCGCTATGGGAACCGCACACAGACGATCCTGTTGACCGAAAGCAAACTGCCGCACGCCCGGAAGTGGGTGGCCAACTATAGACGGATAATACAAACAGTCTATCGGCTGGCCGAGGTCAACTTCAGGATATTGCGCTATCATCACGCCAACTTGGATAAGAAATCATGAGTGAGCTGGAACAACTCAAGGAAGAAAACACCCAATTACGGGAAGAAAACAGGCTTTTAAAGCTCCAGATCGAGGAATTACGGCAGAAGTTCTTCAAGAAGAACACACCGAAACCAGAGGACGATGATAAAACACCCCATCTGCCCAGGAAACGCGGCGCACCAGAGGGGCATCCCGGCAAGACCCGCCCTGTACCGGATCATTTCGACGAGCACGTAGACGTAAAGCTTTCCCAGTGTCCGGAATGCGGGTGCCACAGCCTCAGCGAGTGCAAGCGACATGAAGACCATTACCAGGAGGATATTGTTCTGCCGCAAGTCAAAGTCACCCGCTTCCGGCATCACTTCTACTGGTGTCCTGACTGCCATGAAGTGGTTCATGGCATAGGCGAAGGGGAATTGCCCGGCAGTTACATTGGTCCTGTGGCCAAAAGCCTGGCCAGTTTCCTGCACTACCAGTTGAAACTGCCTTATCGGAAGATACAAATGCTGTTCCGCGATCTGTTTCATATGTCTTTCACGCCCGGCGCGGTGCCCGGGTTTGACCGGCAAGCCTGCTGTCGCGGGGATCCCATCTACAACAACATGCTGAAAAGCCTCCCGGCTCAACGCTATGTTCACGCGGATGAAACCGGCTGGCGAAACGAGGGAATAAATCATTGGCTATGGTGCTTCATTGCCAAGGGGTATGCGCTCTATCACATAGACCGTAGCCGGGGTAGCAAAGTCGTGACTGCTATTATGGGAAAACGTTATGCAGGAACACTGATCAGCGACTTCCTTGGGGCCTATAACCGCATCAGGTGCCGAAAACAACGCTGTCTTGTTCACCTCTTGAGACTGATCAAGAAGTGGCTGGTCTATTTCGCCGATGATCGCAAGCGCCGGAAATACTTCGATGGCCTGAAATCGCTGGTTAAGAGCATTATCCGGCTGAGCGAACAGTACGCCAGGGGCCGAGTGAAGAACTTCGTTGTCAGGAAGGCCGATCTGGTGGCGCGTCTGCGCCGAACTTTGAATGTCAGTCTCGATCATCCCCGCGCCGACAAGTTCATCCGAAAGCTCGCGGGAAAGCGCAACCAGCTTGTTGCCTGTCTGGACTCCCGGGATGTCTGTGCCCACAACAACATCGCCGAACGGCTCCTGCGCGATAACGTCATCATGCGTAAGATCACTTTCGGCAACCGCTCTCTCACGGGCAGTGGCCAGCACAATCACGAGGTTCTTATGAGCCTCATCCAAACCGCGCGCATTCAGAATCTCAACCCGCTCGAATTCCTTCGCCTCCTCCTTACCCAGCCGGCCTCCGCCTCTGCCGCACTCCGCCCAGCTCTCGCTTCAGGACGCTAAACTATTACGATTTATTT
>JBAZNK010000041.1 GCA_041649255.1 bacterium | reverse complement strand
ATTCCATGTTTTCATTTGTTCCTCAGATTCGTCGGACGCCACATCCCGCGGAACAGACTAGAACCTTCGATTCCCTTGGCTTCGCAATTCTCTTGTGCCTTCGCGGCCGTTTAGCCACGCATCCACCTAACGCCGAGGATGAGCGGCGGCGCCTATCAAGATTTTCCTCATCGAGGCGCCGGCCGCTCTATCCAATGTTAGGCGGCCTCACCGGCTTTCGTAGTGGCCATTGATTTGAATCCGCACCACGAGCGCGTCGATAGTCTGTATAGAAGGTGATGCCTAGACCGTTCTTATATTCCAACGCGAGAGCCAGATCCCTTAGTTCGTTTGGTTGAAGTGCTTCGTGAAATCGATGCTGTGCTGCCACCACCGTTGCTCTATCGAGCTCGCGCACGAGTTCCTTTTCAAGCGTCACAATATCAAGAGCCTTGATGTGAGGAATGCCCAAAGAAGCCAATTCCGGCAGATTGGCATGCAAGACCGCGAGTTCGAGGGCGTCTTCCTTGGTTATGTTCGTAATCACGACCTTGTAGCGCCAACGGATTCTCAGCTTATCATCAGTGGACCCAACTCCGGAGTCACCCCCATGAGTTTTGTATTCGACTTTAAGTCTTGGCCGAGAGCGGTAAATCCCGAAGATGCCGAGAAACTTATCGAGCGCCCATTTTAGATGTGTAATTTCGAAAATCATATTGGCCGCCGCATGGGTCTGCCGTGCGCGGAGCAGCGCGCCGCGCCGGCAGAACTGTTAGGTTGCGCTGTTTGTTCAATCTTCAAAATCAATTCTGTTGCGCGGATTAGTCCGCTCACCGCTGACGATCCATTGTAGTCTGGTCAAGCAGCATAATCGCCTCGGTCATTTTAGTCTGCAATCGGCGCGATTGCCCAGGCCGACTCGACACTCGACCTGAACCGCCTTGCCATTTGCAGTCAGATTAAGAATCTGCAAATCATCCTCAGGTGGCCGTCGATGGTATTCGACCCCCAATTCTCCTGTTCCCGCCATCGGAGCCATCGCATTATATAGGTTGGTCAATCGAAATGGTGCTCGACGATGGAACTCCTGAAGATAGGAATTATCATCAGCCTCACAGGGCACACCGTCAGGGATTTTCGACGCAAGCGCAAGAGCCTTTCTCTCAAACCCATCGTAGAACTGATAGAACCCCTGAAACAACTCAAGCGCAGCTTTCTCTCGGGGACGACATGGCGATAGACGAAATACCTTCGGGAAGCTCCTTCGATACCAAGGCTCACGCGGCTCGAATAGGGTAGCGATTCTGAATGTCAAGACTTGAGCCTGGACCTGAATTTTACTCATTCGCTCCTGCATCTCGTTTGATCGCAAGTTGATCTCAGCCTTACCAAGACGACGATCCATCAACTCGCAGCGGGCCTTATTGAAATGGTTGAGAGTGCCGATCATTTCGCCGTAGAGTTCAGCTATATCTCTCACCACCTCCAGCCGAGCCTGCTGCAGTTGTTTCTCTTGTTCAACATGAGTCTGCAAAGCAAGGAGACCAAAGCTTCCTATCGCCACCGTTATGAGGGAGACCCAAAGGGGATTATGCGAGGCATCTGCGCATCGGGCCCAAATCCATCTCGCACAATCAGCGGTCTTCTGGAACAAAAAACCACCGAAATGCTTGACGATTCGTACGACTGCAGCGTGTTGAAGCACAAATTTTGCTATTGGCATTTTGTCGACTCAATATGAGACAAGCCTGTTGCGATTCTATCATGGAATGCCCTTGGGCATCTTGCCTGCGAACACTTCGAAGTGTTCGTGGACAAAATCCCCGTCATCCGTTAAAGTTTGATGGATGGCAGAATCGCACGAGCAGGCCGTGGACGAAGCACTCTGGAAGTTCCACCAACGGAATAGGAAGGAGCGCTTCTTCGGCGTCGTGGAACTGCACTACCACGACGGCGCGGTCGTGCTCGCGAGGAAGCAGCAGACTTTCAAGCAGAAGGATCTTCTCCGCCTAGTGGCGGAGTAGTTTAGGCGCGGTCGGGAACAACCGAAGCGCCGCTGGCCCGAGGATCACATCCCCGGACCGGCGGCGCCTTCTTTTTAGGGAGGAACGTGGAGACCAAGGCAGCCGTGCTGAGGAGGGAAGTCCCCTTCACTTGCTCGCTAGACATCTACAAGCAGGCGGAGGAGGCCGGCGAGTTCCACATCGTGGGCTACGCCGCCACCACGGACTTCGACCAGCAGGGCGATGTCATCACCGCCGAGGCGCTCAAGGCCGCGGCCGACGACCTGCTCAAAAACTCCACCGTCCTCCTCAACCACGATCTCAAGCGCCCTATCGGCCGCGTGGTCAGCGTCAAGTTCGACCAGCGCGGCCTCCTGATCGACGCCCTCATATCGAGCACCGAGCCGGACGTCATCCAGAAGATCAAGGAGGGCGTCCTGAACAAGTTCTCAATCCGCGGCTCCGTGCTGGAGCGCGAGCGCAAGTGGGACGCCAAGCAGGAAAGGGTCGTCAACGTCATCCAGCGGCTGTCCCTGATCGAGGCATCCCTTGTATCCGTGCCCGCCAACCCCGAGGCCAAGGCCGTCGGGTGGTACACCAAGATGGCCCTGGCAGACGCAACCACGCATGAAGGAGGAACAGATATGGACCCGAAGAAGGAACAGGGAGCGGCCCCCATGGCCGCGGCCGGACAGGGCGGGGCAGCCCCCGCCGCACCCGCGCCGGAGCCCGCGAAGACCACGGCCATGCCGCCCCCGGAGGCAGGCAAGCCTGCCATGGAAGCCCCGGTGCCCGCGCCCATGGCGCAACCCGCCGCCGAACCCCAGGCCGAGTTGGCCGGGATGATGAAGATGTTCGAGAAGCTCGCGGGCCAGGCATTCGTGCCCCTGCTCGCCAAGCTCGACCAGATCGTCTCGGCCGGCGACGCCAAGGTCAAGGGCATGGCGCTGGAGGCCAAAACCATGGTCGAGGCCATGCTGTCGCACAACGCTCCGGCCATGGCCAAGCAGGACGGCGCCGGCGCGGCGCAGCCCGACGTGGCCTCCGTGGTGGCCTCCGAGGTCTCCAAGCAGCTCAAGAAGGCCATCGACGATATCCCCACGCTGCGCAAGGGTCTGTCCCCGGACGGGGACGGCCGCAAGCCCGGCGCGGACGGCGAGGAAGTCCTGAAGGCGTTCGAGAAGCTCGACCCCAGCCAGAAGCTGCGGGCCCTTCTCTCGGTGCAGCACAGCCGGAGCGCCGCATAGGCCCCGCGATCAAAGGAGGAACAGAAGACCATGAACGACCTTGAGGAGCTCAAGAAGGCCCTGGACCTGGCGGGAGCCGGTTCCATCCTCCACCAGCCGCAGATCGACGGCGTGCTGGCGGAGATCATCGAGCGCAGCAACCCGCTCCGGCAGAACCTGCCCCGCAAGCCCGGGTCCGGCTCGGCCTACATCTTCAACCGCAGGACCGCGCGAGGAGCTGCCCAGTTCGTCAACGACACCGAGGAGCCGACCGAGCAGGAGAGCTCCTACGACCAGCAGACCTTCCCCTATCGGACGATCCTCTACCGCGGGAAGGTCACGCGGCGGCTCCAGAAGCAGGGCAAGACCCTGCTCGACTGCGAGGCCGAAGAGATCGAGTCCGGCCTGCAGTCCGTCCGGGACCAGGAAGAGGAAGCCCTGATCGTCGGGGACGCGGCCGCGAACCCCAAGCAGTTCAGCGGGCTGAGGAAGATCATCCAGGCCGGGCAGATCGTCGAGGCCGGGACCAACGGCGGGCAGCTCTCCCTCAAGATGCTCGATGAGGCCATCGACAAGGTGATCGGGAGCCCCAACATGCTCCTGATGACCAAGGCCATGCACCGCAAGCTCAACAGCCTGCTCCAGGCCCAGCAGCGGTTCATGGACACGGTGGAGGTCCAGGGCGGTTTCCGGCTCCAGGCCTACCAGGGCATCCCGATCTACCGGACCATCTGGCAGCCGGGCAACGAGGTCCAGGGCACGGCCAA
>JBAZNK010000040.1 GCA_041649255.1 bacterium | reverse complement strand
AACCGCGCCAAAACCCATATCTAATCAGACCCGACATTTTTAACGTCAAAATTTGCGCCTTGCTTGGCCTTGTCCAGCTTTTCCGAAGCGCCCTCCCGATAGGCTCTAATAACTGTTTGGGCTTTTTGACCGTCCAACCCCAGGGTAGGGTTATCCTTCCGGCCATGCTCGGGATACAAGGTCTGGTTTTTAATCATATTATTGACTGCATGACCAAAATTTTGTTCCGTAACGACCGGATGTGAATTCCATTCGGCGCAGCCCGTCATCAAGCTTAAAAACAATAAACCTGCCACGGTCCACTTGGTATTTCCTTTATTTAACGTTTTCATTATTGACCCCCTTCCATTAATTGCTGACCATAGTCGCCGTCAAGGCCGCCCTTGTTACCTATAGGGTTGGCATCATTTTTTACCCAGCGGTTTCTGGATTTTCTTGATTCGGTTCTGCCCAGCACATAAAAATCAACATCATCCGGTGCAACAAAACTATCGGTCGGCAATTGTGCATTTTGTGCCAGTACCGGTTTAGCCAAACGAGGAGTAACGAAAATCACCAGTTCCGTTTGCTGATTCAGGAATTTTGAACTCCGAAATAACGCACCCAACCCCGGTATATCGCCCAGTCCCGGAAACTTGTTCACGTTCTCGCGCAATTTATCGCTGATTAACCCTGCAATGCTCATGGTTTGTCCGTCCGCCAACTCCAGCGTACTGCTTGCTTCCCGCTTGGTCAGCGACGGTATGGAAAACTGGGTATTGGTATTGCCTGCCTGAGCAACAACAGCGGCATCTTCAGATAGTTCGCTGACGCTGACGTTCATGTTCAGATTAATTCGCCCTGAATCCAGCACCACAGGAACAAATTTCAAGCCGATACCGAACTCTTTAAATATAATAGTAATTGCCCCGTTAGCTGAGCCGCCTTGCGGTACCGGAACCGGAAACTCCCCGCCTGAAATGAAGGTTGCCGGTTGTCCTGATAGCGTCGTTAAGGTGGGTTGGGCCAGAATTTTCGCCAATTGCTGATCATTGGCCGCATCGATGGTCAGATTAAAAATAGCGGTCCCGCTAATCGCTTGTAAAAACAGCGCGCCGGCGTCAAAACTATGGCGATTAAGCAAACCTCCAATACCCACTGGATTTAAACTCCCCCCTCCGTTAAAAGCCCCGACTGAAAAGCTATTGGAGGTTGATAACGCACCAAATTTAACATTCAGGCCTTTGATCAGTTTTCTGTCAATCTCGGCTACTTTTACATCCAACATAACCTGCTGGGCACCGCCGACGCCCATCAGGTTTATAACGGACGGGGTAGCGCTTTTACTGGGGTCGACTTTTGGCTGGGCGGTATTCGTTGTTACGTTAGTGCTGCCGGAGCCTCCAGGACTCCCTGTACTGCCCGCCCCAAGAGCCGTTGAAGTGCCTAAATAACCTTGCGCCAGATCGATTGCCGCCTGCATATTGGCCAAGGTGCTGACTTCGCCGCTTAATACGATATTTTTCTGCGATGAGCGAACCGCTATATTTTCATTAGGAAGCAACTCATTTAACTTGGTTTTTAATGAATCCAAGTCATGCGTCACTTCAATATCCAGAACTTCCATAACTTTCTGGTTCGCTCCCCACAGATACAAATTCGTGGTGCCTAATGATTTACCCCTGATTAATATTTGATTCGGTGGCATAAAACTGGTCTCCGCCGCCTCCGTATCCACCGGAAAATCCGCAACTGCTGAATTGCCTTGCGATATTTCAGCTATATCTTTATCCAGCGTAATCACCCTGGATTTGTTTAACCCAATCTGCACTTTGACAGATTTAATGTCCGCACTCCTTATCGCGGCAACTGAAGAATGCGCAACACCATATAGCGCGATAATTGAGAAAATACAGGTTATTGTTTTATTTATTTTTAGATTCATGGCGAACTCATTTGGTAATAACAAGCGTTAATTTTTTACTAAATTTGACTACCCACTTACCTCAGCATGAGGAATACCGTAGGCCTGAATAAGACCATCCAAGCGCGTAGCGCGAGGTGGCGTTTCCGGCGAATCCGGGTGGTGTTTGCCGGAAACACCGGTTCTCGCTGCCGCTCGAACCGGCTTATTCCGGCCTACGGGATTAATTCCGGTCGTCCATAAAACCGGCAAATTTACCCTAAGTTGGCAATCTTTAATTCCATTCTTCCGGCACCTCTTATGCCCATGGAATTACCTTTAGTAGTCGTTTTTTACCTCGTATTTTCTCAACCGACTTCGGTTGAACTTTTGCTACTTCGACAACCGCGTCTTCCACAACGCTATCCAGTGGATTTCTTAAGGTCAGCTGTATCGTTCCTTCCTGCATGGCCTGCACCATTATCTCAGCCTGATCCGGCCTTAACTCCAGCGTAACCGCTCTGACTATGGCCGGTTTTTCTTTTTCCTGGGAAGCCTCCTGATCCACAGCCAAGACTTTAATATTCTGCAACAGCGTTCGTGTGGTCGCCTTATTGGTGGTCCGATCCATTCTCGTGGACAGAATATCGATCTTGTTTCCAGGTAAAATAAACCCCGCCACACCAACCACATCATCAACCCGCACCGAAATGGCACGGTACTCCTTGGTAATCAATGCGGAAAGTGTGCTGCCGCCCAAATACTCCGAAATTCTTTTTTCCGTGATAATTTCATCCGGATAAAATTTGTTCATCGCAACTTTGTTGACGACTTGTTCTTTTGATGAATAAGCCCCTTGCGGCAGAGCTGAGTTGCCCGGCCAAGCGATCAGCTTAACCTGGGATTCTTCAAGCTTGACGCCAAAGGGGATTTCGACTGCCGCGACAACAACAGACATCGCCGTATCGGGCACCGCCCTGCCTTGTATCCAACGATTGGCAACCCACGCTGCAAGCAAAGACAGCAGTAATGCAATACTCAGCATAATAATAAATCGTCTGTTCATTTAGTCACCTCTCTTCCTATATATCAATAAAATAGGTATCCCACGCGAGCCTGATGTTTTCTTTGCTTAGGTGTCCCCGGTTGTTTTTAAATGCCGCCATATCAAGTCCGATGCCAATCAAATCCCTGGGTTGACATGGCAAAAAAGACCGCTTGGTTTGATCATATAATTCGAAAACGCAATCCAGTACGCCTTCTTCAAGCGCTACACTCCGTTCCCGGCACACATCTCCCCAAATCAGGGTGAATTGCTCCTTAGTAATGTCAGTGAATTGTATTTTGTAACCCAAACGCCTTAAGTAAGCCTCATCCGCCAATTCCAGCGGATGTAAATTGGTTGAGAACACCAGCACGGTATCAAACGGCACCGGGAAATGCTGGCCTGTTCCCACTGTCAAATAATCGATGTGCTCTTCCATCGGCACAATCCAGCGGTTTAACAATTCAATGGGGGGCATACGCTGCCGCCCCATGTCGTCAACGATATAAATACCATTATTGGTTTTTAACTGGATAGGGGCGTGGTTTAAGCGGGTGACGGGGTCGTAACGCAATTCGAGTCTGTCCATGGTCAACTCGCCACCGCTGATAGCAACCGGACGTTCGCATAAAATCAAGCGTTGATCGGTGCGGTTTTCAAAGTGATAGCCGACTTTCTCGCTGACTTGATAAACCGGCACATGAATCAGCGGATCAAAAAACTGGATGATTTCCCTGCCCACAGAAATAGCATAGGGTAGGTGAACCGGGCCGCCTAAACATCGCGCCAGGCGCTTGCAAATATAGGTTTTCCCGCTACCCGCCGGACCGTACACCATGATGGCCCGGCCGGAATGCAAGGCGGGCCCCAGTTGGTCATACAAATGATCTTCAAGCACGACACCGGCAAAAGCGTCCTTTAGTTGTTCTTTGCTTGCCGTGCAATTGAACACTGATTGCGCTTCAACCAACTGCCTATAGTGATCGATCGTAATCGGGGCGCGACCAATGTAGCCGCTGCGTAAATAGGCGTTTTTCGCTTCGGCGCGGCCTAAATCGGTTAACTGGTAACGCACTCCTGCGCTATTTTCTTTTGCGGCCAGCCCCTCAATCCGGGAGTCTTTGCGCAAGGTAGTCAGGATTC
>JBAZNK010000039.1 GCA_041649255.1 bacterium | reverse complement strand
GTAGTAATTCCGCTTGCTGGAACCCTCCGGTGCGCGGCGCGCCGCCTGAAACCAGGGATGCTGGTCGGAGGTGTGATTAATGACCATCTCGGTGATAACCTTGAGACCGCGGCGGTGGGCTTCCTTCACGAACTGCTTGAAATTGGCCATGGTGCCGTACTCGGGATGGATGTTGCGATAGTCGGAGATGTCATAACCGTCGTCGCGCATCGGCGAGGGGTAGAAGGGTAACAGCCACAGCGTGTTCACCCCTAAATCCTGGAGATAATCGAGCTTCTGGATTAACCCGGTAAAATCCCCGGTGCCGTTATTGTCGCTGTCAAAAAAAGCCTTGATGTGCAGTTCGTAAATAACGGCATCTTTAAACCAGAGCGGGTCTTCCATCCAATGTGCGTTGTCCGCGAGCGGGTTTTTTATCTCGCCGGGTTTTATTGTGTTCATGGTGTTCTCTTTCCTGTAGGGGCGAATTCATTCGCCCTGTTTAATCTGCTTTTTGCGATTGGGCGAATAAATTCGCCCCTACAAGGGCTTGCTTTCATCATTTGTGCTGATGAATCAATGCCGTCATGATTGTTAGCGTTGGTTCCGTTCATGGCTCTTTTACAGAAAATAATCGAAGTCGTGTTCGGTACGCACACGCCGACGCAATTTGAAAATATGCGCGGGCGCAACCAGGGGATTGATTTCAACGTAGTTGCGTGCGCCGTTCCACAAAAAACGCGCGGACGTCAGCAGATCCTGTACCTGGTAAGTTCGATCCGTATCCAGCCCAAGCAACTCCAGCGGCAGTGTGACCCAGCCGGATTGGGTATGATGCGGATCCAGATTGGCGACTACCAGAATGATTTCAGCGTTATCCGCTGTGGTTTTTGCGTAACAAAGCAGACTGTCATTGTTCACATCAAAAAAATGCAGGCTTTGATCCTGTTGCAGTGCCGGGCTTTCCCTGCGTATGCGGTTCACCCGTGCGATAAAATCCTGCAGGCTGTCGGCACGGTCAAGCTTCCAGCGGCGCACCTGGTATTTCTCTGAATTGAGATATTCTTCTCCGCCCGATTCGCGGGGAGCCGCCTCCATCAACTCGTAAGCCGGGCCGTAGATGCCGTAATTCGCTCCCAGCGTGGCCGCCAGTACCAGGCGCAGCATAAATGCCGGGCGACCGCCGAATTGCAAATATTCGGGAAGGATGTCGGGCGTATTCGGCCACAGATTGGGCCGGAAATATTCACGCACTTCAGTGCGGCTGAGTTCGGTGAAATAGCTTTCAAGTTCACTTTTCGCATTGCGCCACGCGAAATAAGTATAGGATTGGCTGAAGCCAAGCTTGGCGAGACGGTAAGTGATTTTCGGACGGGTAAATGCTTCAGCCAGAAAAATTGTCTCAGGATGTACGCGCTTTACTTCGGCAATCAGCCATTCCCAAAACGGGAACGGTTTGGTGTGCGGGTTGTCTACTCGGAATATGTAAACCCCTTGTTTGATCCAGAACAGGAATATATCCAGCAGTTCCTGCCATAGCTCATTCCATGCGTCGCATTCAAAATTGAACGGGACAATGTCTTCATATTTCTTGGGCGGATTTTCGGCATACTGGATACTGCCGTCCGCGCGGTGGCGGAACCATTCCGGGTGCTCGCGTACATAAGGATGATCGGGAGAGCATTGAAAGGCGATGTCCAGCGCTACATCAATGCCCAGTTCACGGGCTTTCACCACCAGGCGGTGGAAGTCGTCCAGCGTACCGAGTTGCGGATGAATCGCTTTATGGCCGCCCTCCGCCGCGCCGATCGCCCACGGGCTGCCTACATCGGTCTCGGTCGCTACCAGCGCGTTATTCGCGCCCTTGCGTTGGGTCAGGCCGATCGGATGAATAGGCGGCAAATACACCACGTCGAAGCCCATTGCCGCCACAGACGGCAAGCGTTTTTCGCATTCGGTGAAGCTGCCGTGATCCATGTCATCGCCCACGCAGGAGCGCGGAAAAAATTCATACCATGTGCTGTACTGAGCTTTGATCGGTTCGGACCACACGCTTAGCAGTCGAGGATAATCCGTAGCCAAGCTGCGGTCTGGATGTTGCCGCATTAGGCTAGCCAGGGTTTCGGAAAGCGCCAGCGCACTTCCGGCATCCGGCTTGACAGTGCGTAATTCCTCGGCAATCCGCTGTAACTGCATCTGGTTTTCGCCATCGGCGTGCGCCGCGGCCTCTTCCACCAGCATCGCACCGGCCTGAAGTGCTACGGCGATATCCTGGGCATCGTTGCGACGCGAAAACTCATATCGCCACGAAAAAAAATGATCGATCCAGGCCGTCAGTGTGTAGACATATTGGCCCAGTTCGGTGATCGGGAACGACGCGCGCCAACGATCATTGATTAGCGGCGTCATGGCGACTTCATGCCAGCCGGTTTCCGACGCGTGCCGGTAGCGCAACACGCAGGCCAAGGTATCGTGGCTGTCGGTGAACGCGTCTGCCTCCACCTCCACGCTCTGGCCTATGACGCGTTTGATCGGAAAACGCCCCGCATCGATTTCAGGTTGCACATTTTCGATAACTACGCGCCGTCTGCCGTCGAGCTTTTGTGTGCCTTTCATGACCCGCTCCCTTGTTTGAAGAACAGGACGCCCAATGGCGGAAGACGCAGCATCAATGAATGAAACATTTCACCGGCAGATACGGGGGCCGCTTCAACGCCGCCGAAATTGCCCACGCCGCTGCCGCCATAGAGTTCGGTATCGCTGTTGAGCACTTCTTGCCAGTAACCGCCGCTCGGCACCCCGACCAGGTAATTCTCGCGGACGACGGGCGTAAAATTGCAGACCACCAACAGCGTATCGTCAGGGTTGTAGCCACGGCGCACAAAACTGACCACACTTTTTTCCGCGTAGTTACAATCCATCCATTGAAAGCCGTCGTGGTTGAAGTCTTGCTGATAGAGCGCCGCTTCACTGCGGTAAAAACGGTTGAGATCCTCGACCCAGCGCCGAAGCCCTGAGTGCATAGGATATTGCAGCACCTCCCATTCCAGGCTCTCGTCGTGCTGCCACTCGCGTTTCTGTCCGAATTCGCAACCCATGAACAACAGCTTCTTGCCCGGATGCCCCCACATATAGCCATACAGTAAGCGCAGGTTGGCAAACTGCTGCCATTCGTCGCCGGGCATTTTTCCGATCAGTGAGCCCTTGCCGTAGACCACTTCGTCGTGCGACAAAGGCAGCACGAAGTTCTCCGAGAACGCATACCAGATGCTGAAAATAATCTGTGCGTGGTGATATTTCCGGTTAAGCGGATCTTCTGCAAAATATCCCAGCGTGTCATGCATCCAACCCATATTCCACTTCAGGCCAAACCCCAGGCCGCCCACATTGGCGGGACGGGAGACCATGGGCCAGGCAGTCGATTCTTCGGCGAAAGTCTGCGTATTGGGATAATCGCGATAGATAGCCTCGTTCAGGTTGCGCAGGAAAGTAATCGCATCCAGGTTCTCCCGGCTGCCATTACGGTTGGGAATCCATTCGCCTTCTTTGCGGCCATAATCCAGGTAAAGCATCGACGCCACCGCGTCCAGGCGCAGTCCGTCAATATGATATTTATCAAGCCAGAATAACGCGCTGCTGGTCAAAAATGCGCGTACTTCATGGCGGCCATAATTGAAAATCGAACTATGCCATTCCGGTTGAAAGCCTTGGCGCGGGTCGGCGTGTTCGAAAAGATGGGTTCCATCGAAATAGCCGAGGCCATAGGCATCGGAGGGGAAATGCGATGGCACCCAGTCCATGATCACGCCGATGCCGTGCTGATGCAAGGAATCCACCAGGAACATGAAATCCTGCGGCGTACCGTATCGTGCCGTCGGTGCGAAATAGCCGACGGTCTGGTAGCCCCATGAGCCGTAGAAAGGATGTTCTGTCAGCGGCATGAACTCGACGTGGGTGAAATTCAAGTCTGCGACGTACCTTGGCAGCCATTCCGCCAGCTCGCGATAGGTGAGGAAACGGTTGCCGTCTTCCGGAACGCGGCGCCAGGAACCCAGATGCACTTCGTAAATGGAACAAGGCGCGTTCAGCCGGTTTTTCTCCGCGCGCCATGACATCCAATCAGCGTCGTTCCAGGCATAATCCAGTTCCCAGACACGGGAAGCGGTTAACGGCGGCATTTCCGAGCAGAATGCAAACGGATCGCCCTTGTCGGCTATTTTTCCGTCGCGGGAAACGATGCGATATTTATAGATTGCCCCGACCGTGACCTCGGCAATAAAGCCTTCCCAAATCCCCGACTCGTCATCACGTAGATGTAGCGCATTCAATGCGGCATCCCAATGATTGAAGTCGCCGATCACCGAAACGGCGGAAGCATTGGGCGCCCATACTGCGAAGTGAGTACCTTTTACGCCATCAACGGTAATGCCGTGTGAACCCAGTTTTTCATACAGGCGA
>JBAZNK010000038.1 GCA_041649255.1 bacterium | reverse complement strand
CCGTTCTCCGCATTGAGTTTTCTGAATAAAACCTCTACAACGAAGTCTAAAGCTGCCTTAAGCCTCTCCTCTTTATCTTCCCCTGTATATTCAATGAATTCTATGCGTAAATCTTTGCTTTTTTGTTCTTTGCTTGAATTTCTCATCTTGTCTCCAATACCAACGATAAAAATTCTCCGGGCTACAAAATTAAAGTTTTAGTATCTTAATTTTAATACCTTTATACACTCGTTGTGGTTAGGGGTAGATATGTTCAGGAAATAAATACCCGAAAACAAGTTAGAAACATCAAGGTTAACTATTCTGGAAAGTTCAGTAGGTGCAAAGGTTTTAACCACTCTGCCACTGATATCAAAAAGCCTGAAGTTCACTTTCTCTTGTTTCATATTTAAGGATAATTTTATCTCACTTAGAACAGGATTGCTTAATAATTTAACAGCAAATGATTTTTGGGTAGGAGACTCTTCTATTCCATACAACAAATTTTTATAAATCTGCAAACCTGTACTTCCATCTGCAACATAAATATATGCACCCAAACTTGCAATTCCATATGCCAAGCCCGGAGTATCGTAACAACCCACTTCTTGTGGACTCGTTGGAGTAGATATATCTATTACTCTTACGCCTCCTAAATCTTCATCTGCCACATAAACATAAGAACCTGATATTGCTACTCCATAAGCAGAACCGGGAGTACCACAATAACCTATTTCAGTGGGGTTTGACGGGTTAGATATATCTATTACTCTTAGTCCTTCAACCCAATCTGCAATATAAGCATATGAACCCGATACCACAACATCAAAAGCCTTGCCAGGTGTATTACAATGGCCTATTTCTATTGGATTTGCAGGGTTTGATATATTTATTATTCTGAGTCCCGTAGTATCGTCTGCAACATAAGCACAAGAATCAGATACTACGACTCCATACGCATTTCCCGGGGTATCATAATGCCCCACTTCAAAGGGGTTAATTGGATTGGATATGTTTATTATCCTGAGTCCTGCAGTATCGCTTACAACATAAGCATACGAGTCCACTACTGCAACCCCATATGCCCCGTCAGGTATATTGAAGTTTCCAATTTTGGTTGGATTTGCAGGATTTGATATGTCTATTATTACAAGTCCATCTTCATAATCTGCAACATAAGCATAAGAACCGGATACTACTACTTTATTGGCAGAAGATGTAGTACAACAACCCACTTCCTGTGGAATTGATAAGTTAGAGATATCTATTATCCTAAGCCCTGTCTCCCAGTAGGTTGTAATATATGCATAAGAACCTGATACAGCTACATTATAAGTAATGCAAGGCGTAATATAACATCCGATTTTGCCCGGGTTTGTCGGAGTTGATATATCTAAAATTGTAAGCCCTCCCCAGGATACCAGATAGGCATAAGAACCCACTAACATCACTCCATAGGCTCTTCCGTAACCTGCGCTTCCTACCTCGTATGGGTTTGCCGGATTTGATATATCTATTATTCGCAGTCCCGCATCTCCGTCTGCAACATAAGCATAAGAATCTGATACTGCTATTCCTCTTGAAGGACAAGACATTCCTACACATCCTTTTTCAATTGGCTTAGAGGGGTCTGTTATATCTATTATTCCCATTCCTAATTTCCAACCTGTAATATAAGCATACGAACCGGAAACTACTATTTTTTCAGCATATCCGGATGCATCTAAATATCCTATTTCATTTAAATTTGCCGGATCAGATATATCTATTATTCTAAGACCAGAATCTTCATCTGCGATATAAGCATAAATACCTGACACTGCCACCCCGGAGGCACTGCTTGGATAGCATCCTTTTTCTTGTGGATTTCCTGGATTTGTTACATCTATTATTCTTAGCCCCGAATCTCCATCTGCAACATAAGCATAAGAATCTGCAACTATTACTTGCTGGGCATATCCGGGAGTGTTGTAACATCCTAACTTCAAAGGATTAGCCGGATTTTTAATATCCCATATTTCTAACCCTATTTCTCCGCCTGCAATGTATAATGTAGAATCAAATTGTTTGTAGAAAATTCCTAAAATTCCACCTTTTGTACGAATTTCTGATAATTTTTGGGGAGAAGTAAGATTTGAAACATCAAGTATATATACTCCACCCCCCGAACTACAAAAAACTAACTCTCGTATAGAATCACAAGCTCCTGTGTACGAAATTCCAAATGGCCAATTACCGACAAATGAGACATTAAGGGAGTCAAAGGCTTTAGTTCCTTGTTTAGCGTTCCAATCATCTTCGTTAAGAAATGGAACAGGTAGAATGGACTTAACCTGTCTAACAGCAGGTAGGTTTTCTACTGTAAAACTACAGATTGGTATAAGTAAAAATATAAATACAATTAATTTTTTCATACTCTCTCCCTACTTCATTAAAATTAACTTCTTTGTTGTACTATAATTCCCTGCTGTGAGGGTAGCAAAATATATTCCTGTTTTTAGTTCGTTTGAGTTTAGGGTTATACTATAACTCCCGGCGGATTTGGATTCGTTTACGAGAGTTTTTACACAACTACCGGAAATGTCGTAAAGATTAAGAGAGACATATCGAGGTTGGGAAACCTCTCCCACAGTATAACTGATAGTTGTTGATTTAGAGAAAGGGTTTTGACTTACCCTGAGCGTAGTCGAAGGGGGAGTGGGATTGGGGGATTCCTCTATCCCTGTTTTATCTTCAAGCACCCATACCGTGCCATCCCACATACAGCTTACATAAATTTTATTAGTGCTATCATTTACTGCGATAGAATAAGGGCTTTGTCCTACAGGAACTATTTGTAATATAGAATCTGTAGTTCCATCTAATACTGAAATACTTGAAGCGTTTATATTTGCAATGTATATCCTATTTGTATTTTTGTTAATATCAATTCCGGCATGCTGACGACCGTCTTTTATAATTTTTATTACAGAATCATTTGCACTGTTCAGTACGTAAATATTATCACCATTAAAGCCTGTTATATAAACTTTATTATTCACTGGATTAATTCCAACTCCCCACGGACATTCGATAGCTGTAATGCTATCTATTAAGGAATCAGCTAACCCATTTATCATATATACAGCATTATATGTGGTTGTTACATATATTTTGTTGTTAATCTCGTTAATTCCAATCCCATGGGGACATTTGCCAGCTTTTATAACCGTTTTCAATGAATCATTTGAACCATCAATTACAGAAACACTATTTATATCAGGGGTGGCAACATATATCTTATTAGTAATTTGATTGACCCCTATTCCATAAGACCTAGAAGTTAAATCCATATTTCTTATTAATGAGTCATTTTCACCATTTATAATGGAAATACTACCGCTATTATAATTTGTAACATATACTTTGTTTGTAGATAGATTAATTCCCAGTTCAGAGGGAGTATCGCAAGTTTTAGGAGTCGCTATTACTGAATTATTAGAACCATCAATTACATGAACAATATCTCTTTCCTCATCCGCTACATATATTTTATTATTTATAGGGTTAATCTCAATTCCGTTCGGACGACTTCCAAGAGCTACGGTTGTCATCAATAAATTTGTAGAGCCATTTATTACAGAAACATTTGAAACGCTCATATTTGCAACGTATATTTTATTAGTAATATCATTGACTCCTATGCTCCATGGTTCGTCCCCGACACTTATAGTTGCTATTACCGAATCAATGGCTCCGTCTATTACTACAACATTATTCCCAATGTGATTTGTAACATATATTTTATTGCTGTTTTGATTTATTCCTACTCCGTAATAAGGAGATCCGCCAGTTTTCAATTTTTTTATAACCGAATCTCCTAAACAATCAACCACAGATACATCATAACTATTTGAATTTGCAATGTATGCTTTATTTGTGCTTATGTTGATTCCTATTCCTGATGGACTAGTGCCAACCGCTATAGTTTTTATCACTGAGTCCTTTGCGCCATCTATAACCGAGATATTATTGCTCCCCCAGTGAGTAACATATATTTTATTAGCAGTTGAATGAACCCCTATGTCCCCTGGTGGATTGCTAACTTTTATAGTTGTTATAATCGAGTTAGTTGAAGCATTTATAACGGAAATAGTAGTGTCCGCAGTATTTGAAACATAGATTTTATTAGTAGTGAGATTAACTCCAATACCGGTAGGATTATTGCCGACCTTTATAGTTGCTGTAACTAAATCAGTTGAACCGTCTATAACCGAAATTCCGCTTCCATTTGAAATATATATTTTGTTGGTAATAGGATTGATTCCAATGCGATTTCCTGAGACGCCTATAATCTTTATCACTGAATCACAAGCTCCATCTATAACAGATATATTCCCCATATAATTTGCAATATATATTTTATTAGAATTTACATTAACCCCAACTGCTCTGGGATCCAAACCATTACCTATTTTTGGTCTAAGATATATACTATCCACAACTACAACCTGCGCAGAACTGTTTACGGTGAAACTAATTGCAAAAAATGAGAATACTACAAACATTACTTTTTTCATTTTTTCTCCCTATTTCATTAGTATGAGTTTCTTTGTTGCCTTGAAATCCCCGGCATTAAGTTTTGCAAAGTAAATCCCCTTAGCAATTTTATAGTCATTTATATTGATTGTATGATCCCCTGCTTTTTGGGTCCCTGAATACATAGTTTGGACTATTCTACCGGATAAGTCATA
>JBAZNK010000037.1 GCA_041649255.1 bacterium | reverse complement strand
TTTCGAATTCTTCTTTCAGCGTAAGGTTAATTGTCTGCTGGATATCCATATATTTATTATAGTCATTGTTTTTAACGTAATAAACCACTTCAAAACCAAGGCTGAAATCGCCTGTTCGTCATTCCTGCGGAAGTCGAAGATCCCGCTTTGGCGGTGACAGGAATCCATTACTTTTCATGATAAATATTATTGCTATATAAAAGAAGCAGAAATTTAATGGGATTAGTATAACGGCTGTTTTATAACAACCGATGCCGATGGCAATTTTTGTTATTTAAAAATTTAAAAAAAAGGGGGGGGGGGGGTATAAAGTGCTATTATATTTGATAATTAGAATGTATTGACTTGCAAAATAATTGCTACAACAAGGAGAAAAATGAAAGATATACGGAAATATTTATTTTTAGTAGTTCTTGGAATATTGATGATTTGTTGCGGATGCGTATTAAATAAAAAGGAAATTGCCTCTACAAGAAACATTGTGTCGTTTGATAGATTATTTAAGAAAGAAAAGGAGTATGTTTTGCGACTTCCTGAAATTCCCGAAAACGGTGTAAAACCAACAAAATATGTGTTTTGCGGTATAAATTCTAAAGGAGAGTTTGTAATGATGGAACCGCGGGGTGGATTTGTTTTTTCTCAAGACGGTAAACTTCTGACTACTTTGGGAACTAAAGGCAAAAAGCTGGGGCAATTTATTTATGCGGCCAAGCCAACAATTGGTCCTGCCGATAAAATTTACATATCAGACACTGGAACAAATAGGATAAGCATATTTAACGCTAAAGGCGAACTTATTGATTACTTTAATCCTATAGCTGGTTACATTCCTCTCTCCCCCTTAGTGGTTGATAAAAAAGGAAACATTTATATCTCTGGAAGTATGAAAGAGGATGAAAAATATTATACAATAAGTAAATATGATAGTGCTTTTGAATATATTTCTTCTTTTTGTACAATAAGTGAAAAAGAAGCAAGGAAAGCCGGCTCGGTAAATACCTTTATCGCTTTATCTAAAAACGCTTATATTTATGCTATTCAAAATGGAAGCTATAACATCAAAAAGTATTCTTTAGAAGGGGCATTAATAGAAGAGTTTGGAGATGCCCCCAAATGGTACGTTTCTCCTCCGGAAACTTTGCCACAGGCTTTTACGGATACTACTATTATGAAAACGTTAACTTCTGCACAAAGCGACTCTATCTCTAACCTTTGGATTTCAAGTTGGACATTGACAATTGATTTAGAGATAGCGTTGGATAAGTTTATAATAGTAGAATATGGAAACTTTATTACGGGGAAGTTTTTTTATCAAATATATACTACCAAAGGGAAAAGTCTTATTGGAACTGATAAAACATCGCAATATTATCTTTTAACAACGGACAAAGAAGGTTTTATATATTTTTTAGATTGGGATTATATGAATACTGATGAGCGCGGATACAAAATAATAAAGTGTTCCTTGAATTTATAGAGTTATACAGCTATGATTTTATTAATTTTGTTTTACGTTAATACTTATTCTTACGTTTCTTTTGGGAAGGAAGATTCTACATTACCTAAATTACCGGCGACTATTTTCTGTGATTTTCAAGGAAATAAATACGACTTAAAAGAAAATAAATCCCCGTTTGCACTACTTATTGTTTATTCCCCTCAAAGTTGTGCGAGTTGTTTTAGAGAAAGAATTTTATGGGAAAGGATTGCAAATAAATTTACTCCTGATACATTACAGATAATTGGTATTACTTATGGAGTGGATAAAAAAGAAATAGAAAGTTTTAGCAAAAGGTCGAAATTTGATTTTCTTGTTCTATGGGATTCCATCGCTATCTTAAAAGATAGCTTAAAACTACTTAATAGACCATATAAAATTCTGATTGATAAAACCCAAAATATTATTGACATTGAAATATCTATCTCTTCTGCAGATGCGATGGAAAATTATTTTAAGAAGCTTTGTGTTTTTATACAAAAGGAGGTGGAAAACTCGGTAGAAAAAAGATAGTAGAAAAACTTTAACAATTTTAAAAGAAGTTTTCGGACAAGGAGGAAAGATGAAGAAAAAATTAGGATGGAAGATAGGTTTTTTCTCTCTAATATTTACTATGAATGCTCAAGCGAATATTGCATCTTATTATGTTGGAACTAAAAGCCTAGTTCCACCATTTCCCTGTTGTTGTGATTATTTCTATATTCAACCATGTTATAATTGTGTCAAATACTTTGTGGATAATCCGATTATTCCAATGTCACTGCAGGATCAGGATACATTACGAATCCCTCTTTTAACTACAAATAGTGATGTGTATTATCCCTGTACGCGTGCCTTTAGTCGTGCTACAGATGGACATCAATCACAGATGGCAGTGGAGATATATTCTAGCAACTCAAGAGTGGGCATTGTAACCGTAAACTCTAGCCCTAATGGGGAAGAAGAATTATATAATGTTGGAACGGCAGGATTTATAGAAACATTAATTGATGGGGATACTGTACAATTTTTCTGTAAACCTGATTGGAGAATGAGAATAGTATCTTTGTTGCCGGGAGATTCTGCAAAAATAATTAGACTAACTGAGTTCTATTCAGATTCAGCCCAAGCCGAAAGTCTTTTTACAGAGCTTCTGTATTATTTTAAGCTATTCGTATATACTACCGATTATTTTACTGAAGAATTTAAAGACGGAAACTACGGTATGGCAGAAGAAATTGAAAATTTGAATACTCTTTCGGATTGGGTAGCCAGTAATGTGAATTTTGATTTGTCGACAAAACAAAGTTTTTTAGAGATTCTTTGTGTAAATGATAGAGCTAATGCAGTTACAAAAGGCTTGAAAGAAAACTTTCCAATATGGCAACCTACCAACGTCTATACTGGCACTTCGCTTGGCGATTACTGCCGTGCCCTCGCAATTGGAGACGGGAATAACGATGGTGTCAATGAACTATACGGAACGGGAGATAGGGATAGGGTTTATCAAGGCAAAAAAGTCAGCGGCAACTGGGCGACAACAGACCTTACGGGTGATATCGGTGACGATATGAACGGAATTGCTGTTGGTGACGTTGATACTTCATTCGCCGGGAATGAAATATATGTCGGTGGAGATGATTCCAGATTACAACAAATTAAATGGAATGGCTCAAGCTGGAGTACAACTGTTGTCACAACTTTCGGAGATAATATAAAACAAGTTAGTATTGGCGACGGAAATAATGACGGAATAAGCGAAGTCTATTGCGCATCCCTTAATAATCACGCATACCAGGTAAAGAAAAACGGAAGTTCCTGGACGACTACCGATTTAACTGGTGACTGTGGTGACGATATGTATGCAGTAGCAGTTGGAGATGCAGATTCTACTTTCACGGGGAATGAAGTATATGCAGGAACTAAAGACGGAACTTCTACGAATGGCAGGCTATATGAAATTACATACACTAATGGAGTCTGGACAAAAACTACCATCGCAGATTTAGGCAGCCATATAAATTGGATTTCAGTCGGCGACGGAAATAATGACGAGAAAGGTGAAGTCTATGTTGCCTGTGAAGACGTGCATATTTATCAATTTAGAAAAACAAACGGTTCGTGGGTAAAAACGGATGTCGGAATAGGACAGACGGGGACTGCGGCTAATATGTTTCAGGTAGTAGTTGGCGATGGAAATAACGATGGATACAATGAGGTATTTGGTGTATCGAGAGCAATAGGAACGGGAGATGTAGGTTATGTTTATCAATTCAAATATAATGGCAGTTCTTGGGATAAAATCGAAACAAGTCTTTCAGCTAATCGTGGTTATTTTGCAGTTGCGCTTGGCAATGCAGATCCTGATTTTAATGGAAACGAAGTTTATGGCGCTTGCGATTGGACTGCGGCACCTGAACAATTACCGCATATCTATGAGTTCTGCTGTTTAGGAGGGGATAGTTATTCCGCAATGGGGTATGGTGGCAGTCATAGTAAAATTATCCCGGCGTTGGCGAAAGATTGTGTTTTTGAAATATGGAGCAAGAATCCATCCCGTCCTAACGAGACTACTCTCAAATATTCAGTAATCAGAGAACTTCAAGTAAAAGTTACTCTATATGACGCTTCAGGTAGACTAGTTAAGACTTTATTGAATGAAACGGTAAAGTCTGGCTCTCACACTCTGGCTTTTGATTCAAAAAATTTGGCAAACGGGATATATCTTATACGATTGGAAACAGGAGAATTTAAGGTTACAAAAAAATTGGTTATAATGCGATAAATTATAAGGCGGATAGATTTGTAAAGCCCTTTCTAAAATATATAGAGGGGGCTTTACTTTTTGGGATAAAAAGTAAGGTTATGTAATACCAAGTTGCTAATAATCTGTTTAGTTAGCGTACTTGGAATTATAAGGAGCTCTTTCCGCCTCTGGCGGATTAGAGATTCCTATCCAGTGTGATACCAATAAGCATATAATTTATGTATTTATTTTCACCATTTTGATAGCGGTTTGGTATAAGCTCTTAGAAGACGTTATCCAACTCCGCGAGACTTCTCACTATCAATTTTTCTTTTTTTATCCTGTTTATCTGCGGGCATCTGCGTCCTAAAATTCTCTGTTTTTCTCTGTGCCCTGTTTTGTAAAGAGGCGGAAATGTAATGGGGTTGGCGTTATTAATTCGCTTCTTTATTTACGTATACCGTCTGCGTTGGGTAAGCGAACTCGATTCTGCGCTTTTCGAATTCTTCTTTCAGCGTAAGGTTAATTGTCTGCTGGATATCCATATATTTATTATAGTCATTGTTTTTAACGTAATAAA
>JBAZNK010000036.1 GCA_041649255.1 bacterium | reverse complement strand
GGCGAGTGCGTTGGTAATCACAAAAACAAAAATAAGGGAGGGATAACTTTTCATTAGGTATGCGAGATTTAATCAAAAAAAAAGGCATTTGTCAATACGAATAAAATACATAGAAAATAATGCGGGTAACGGCACTTGACAACTGATTGATGAAGTATTATTATGAATACATATTCATAATAATTATTTAGGGAGGGGGTGAGGAAGTATGCCAAATTTCGATGGAACAGGACCCGCCGGAATGGGACCAATGACAGGTAGGGGTTACGGCCCTTGCGGGTTTGGCCTTGGTTGGAGAAGAAGGTTTGGAGCAGGTCGCGGCATGGGAAGGTATTTCGGCTGGAATTGGCCCCAAACACCGCAAGATCAAAAAAAGGCGCTTGCTGACTATAAAAAAGCGCTTGAAGAGGAACTAGAAGATATAAAAAAAGAAGAGGAGGAAATTGCAAAACAAGCTTAACAATTTATTGTAGGCACAATCAATTCATATGCAATAATTCGTAGTGGATTATTGTGATGAATATTATAAACATGCCAAGACCTAAAATTCCCCGTCTTACAAGGTTTATCCCGGGAGTTTTATATTTTAAACCCCGGGGTATTCCTTTGTCTGAATTGGAAGAAGTCGAACTTTTATCTGATGAAGTAGAAGCATTAAAGTTATATGAAATTGATGCGCTCGAACAAACCAAAGCCGCGGAAAAAATGCACGTATCACAACCCACTTTCGCGCGGATCTTAAATAGCGCCCATAAAAAAGTTGCCAAGGCGGTAATTAAAGGCAAAGCAATTAAAATCAAAACTACTCCTTGACAAAAGCAATCTGTTTGCATTAATTTGATTTTTAAATAACACACGAGTAGGCTGTTTTTGCAAATACTTTGCTTATAGAATTTATGAACCCCGACCTTACAATATCGACTTTGCGTGACAAAGGTTTTAGAATTACATATATCAGAAAGCAAATAATTGTAATCTTTTCCCGAGTCAAGAAACCACTCTCAGCCAGAGATATTTACACTAACCTTATTTCTAAAAAAATAAATGTCAACAGAACAACTGTTTATCGTGAATTGGAATTTTTGGTTAATCAAAATTATCTAAATCCTGTTTACATCAAACCCCAGGAAATATCATATGAAGCCGCGAATCTAGTTCACCATCATCATCTAATATGCGAAGTCTGCGGAAAAGTGGACAACATAACAAACTGTCTTGCTGATAATTTTGAGAGGGATGTTTTCAGAAAAAAAAGGTTTAAAATTAAAAAACATACACTGGAGTTTTATGGAGTCTGCGCTAAATGTTTAAAGAAAGTATAGATATGGTAAACAACCTAGCCTTAAAAGTAAAAGACTTAACTGTAAAATTGAATGATCAAACTATCATTGATAATTTAAGTTTTGATGTAATAAAGGGTGAAACTTTAGTAATTCTGGGACCAAACGGTGCGGGAAAGACCACGCTTTTAAGGGCAATTTTAGGCACCATCCCTTCTCAAGGAGAGATTGTCTGGTCAGTTAATAATATTAGCTATCTTCCACCCAATGAACTTTTGCAAAGAAAGGAGGTTCTTCCCCTCACAGTCGAAGATTTTTATAGTTTAAAAGAAATAACAAAAGAAAGGATTAACAAAAGCCTAGTATCCGTCGGACTGGAAAAATCTATCATAAAAAAAAGAATTGCTCATCTTTCGACAGGCCAGTTTCAAAGGCTGGGTATAGCGTGGGCTCTGGTTGATAACCCGGATACACTTTTGTTTGACGAGCCTACTTCCGGAATTGATATCGGAGGAACTGAAACAATTTACTCGCTACTTCATAGCTTCTGGGAAAAACAAAAATTGACCATTATTTTAGTAACACACGATCTAAGTGTTGTTTGGGAGCATGCTGATAACGTGCTTTGCTTAAATAAAAAAGGCATATGTCACGGAATACCTTCCCAGGCACTGACAACCAAGAGTCTACAAAAACTTTACGGGGTAGGAGTGAAATATTATAAACACAATAATAAATGATTGACGAAAAAATAATCCTTGCCATATTGATGACATGCTCAATCGGGGCAGCGGCTGGCTATCTGGGAACTTTAATGTTATCCAAGAGAATGTCTTTAGTCGGTGGACCGCTAGGACACTTGACTCTTCCCGGAATTACGCTCGCACTACTCTGGGGTTTTGATGTGTCGATTGGAGCTTTTGCTATGTTACTATTTGCGATAATACTTATCTGGATTTTTGAAAAACGAACAAAATTACCACTGGAAACATTAACTGCAATCGTTTTTTCAACTTCTGTTGCCGTCGCATTTTTATTTCTTCCCCACGAAGAAGTAGAAGTTGCCCTAATCGGTGACATCTCACAACTATCACTCAAAACCACCCTCGGCAGCATATTTCTGTCGACGCTTTCCTTTATAACCGTAAGAAAAATTTATAAAAAGATTGTCTTTATTTCAATATCAGAAGACCTTGCCAAATCCGAAAAAATTAACACTGACAAATACAACCTCATTTATCTTCTTGCAGTCGCTCTTGTAATTGGCCTAAGTATTCGTATCGTCGGCTCGCTTCTTACGGCAGCTATTGTATCAATCCCTGCCGCAACCAGCAGAAATCTTGCTACTAATATGAAACAGTACGCGTACGGTGGAGCTATTGCCGGTGGCTTAGCAGGTCTACTTGGTATAATGCTTTATAAACTTTTTTCAATTCCTGCCGGACCATCGGTTATAATAACCAGCTCTGTGTTATTTGTTATTTCAAGTCTTTTCAAGAAAGATTAATCTATGCGTTTAATAAGAAAATTGACTCTCATACTAAATATAGTGCTTTTCCTTGCAATTCCTGTGAAACGCGTTTCAGCACAGGATGTTTCTTTTGATCTGGTGGAAGAAACACTGGAAGCTAAAGTAATTCAGGTTTTAGAAGAAAAAATGAAAATTCCCGAGTACGGTGAAGGGGAACAACTCTACCAAAAATTAAGACTGTTAGTCACGAAGGGTTCTCTTGTCAATAAAGAAATAGTTGTCGAAAGCGGAAATATTCCCTCATCTAACCTACCCAAATATGAAACCGGAGACAAGCTATTAGTTTTACATTCAAAAGACTATGCGGGAAATGACATGTACCTTATTACCGACTATGTCCGTAGAGACGCATTAATTTGGCTTTTTGCAATTTTTGTTGTACTGACAATAGTGATAGCCAAAATTAGGGGCTTGATGTCCCTTTTTGGGATGGCTATCTCTTTCCTGGTAATTTTTTACTTTATATTACCTAAAATATCATCAGGTTCCGATCCCGTCGGCACCGCACTATTCGGATCGTTTATCATAATTCCTGTAACCTTCTTTTTCTCGCACGGTTTTAATAAAAAAACGGTCGTTGCCATCGCCGGCACCACAATTTCACTGATCATAACGGGAATTCTTGCAAGTATATTTGTCGAGTTTTCGAATTTAACAGGATTTGCTAGCGAAGAAGCGGGATTTCTACAGATTGCAAAGGGAGACCAGATTAATATCAAAGGTCTGCTTCTGGGAGGAATTATTATCGGAGTTTTAGGAGTACTGGACGATGTTACAGTCTCCCAATCGGCAATTATTTTCCAGTTAAAAAAGGCGAATAAAAACTTAAATGCCAGCGAACTTTTTAAAAATGCCATGAGTATAGGACAGGACCACATCTCATCGATGGTAAACACTCTAGTTTTGGTTTATACGGGCGCTTCATTGCCTTTGCTTTTGCTTTTTATAAACAACCCACACCCCTTCACTGAAGTGGTAAACTACGAAATAATTGCGGGTGAGGTAATTAGAACCTTGGTAGGAAGTATAGGACTTATATTGGCTGTTCCCATAACAACAATCTTGGCATCTTTATCGGCCACAAATAAAAAATGAAAAGCAGCAAGAAACTCAATCTATATGTCTTAGTCCATACGGAAAGTCGTTATAATAAAAAACGGATTTTTACCGGACACATTGATTCTGTATTAACAGAAAAAGGTCATAAACAAGCTGAAGCATTTGCAAAAGAACTTGCAGGTAAAAACATTAACATCGCTTATACTTCTCCACTTAAAAGAGCAAAACAGACATTAAAACATATAATACGCTATCATCCTGAAACCAAAGTTATAATTGATAAAAGAATAATTGAAAGGGATTATGGGGAATTATCAAGAAGAAGCAAAGTCAAATTCAGAAGGGACCATCCCGATTTATATCCAATCTACCACCGGTCTTATAAAACTCCCCCACCGGGCGGTGAGAGCATGATTCAGGTGGAGAAAAGAGTCCTTTTGTTCATTAAAGAAGTTATTAATATAATGAGAAAAAATAGATTCAACGTGCTCATTGTTACACACAGTAATTCAATCCGTCCGATTATAAGGTATTTTGAAGGTATTAGTTCCAAAGAAATGATGCAACTTGAAAATTACCGGCTTAAAGTTCTTACTTATAAGATATAGTAGGTGAAGTCTAAAAAATGAAAGTTATAAAAATAGGAGCAGTTTGGTGTCCGGGATGCCTTGTTATGCGCCCGCGATGGGATGAAATTGGAAAAGAAAATCCATGGCTTAAAATTGAACACTTTGATTTTGATAATGACAAGAAAAAGGTCGAAAAGTATAATATCAAAAGTGGTAATTTACCCATCTTTATTTTTCTTGATAAAAAAGGAAATGAGTTTCTGCGCTTATCGGGAGAAAAAGAAAAAGATGAACTTTTAAAGATAATCAATGAAAATAAAGACAGATAATTATGAAAAAACTTTTAAAATACTTTTTAATTGCTATCTATTTAATTATTTTTCTGTTAGTACCAAATTACGTAAAGGCTCAAGAAAAAGAAGTTAATCTGTACTTTTTCTGGTCAAAAAGTTGTCCGCATTGCGCTAAGGAAAAAACATTTTTGGAACAAATCGCCCCTGATTTCCCAAGTTTGAAAACCCATGATTTTGAGGTGGGAATTCATAATAATGCAGTACTATTACAAACAATCGGAGAAAAACTCGGAGTGGAAACAGCAGGAGTTCCAATTACTATTATCGGAAGAGACTATTTTGTCGGATATTACAACGATGAAGTTACGGGAAAAACAATACTCAATTTATATGAAAAATATTCAAAAGAGGGAGATCCCGATCTCGTAGGTATGATCATCCGCGAAATGGATGGGTCTCAAAACATCCCAACATCCGCGGTCACTCCACCATCAGCAATTTCTGTTCCCAGCAATTCCATTACGAAAATGGTTACCCCAACCGTAACACCTACCCAGAAAGATGCCCTTGTTCAGACTGATTCAGTAGACAAAAACGTTCAAATTCCCGATGAAATAAAAGTTCCTTTTCTAGGCAATATCGATATCAAAAATTTGTCTTTGCCATTGATAACTATTATATTGGGAGCCCTAGACGGGTTTAATCCTTGCGCGATGTGGACGCTTCTTTTCTTAATAAGTCTACTTCTTGGAATGAAAGATAAAAAAAGGCGTTGGATTTTGGGTACCACTTTTATAGCAACCTCGGCACTCGTCTATTTTATGTTTATGGCGGCGTGGCTTAATTTGCTTTTATTCGTCGGTTTTATCATATGGGTAAGAATAATAATAGGTATTCTAGGACTCGGATGCGGAACCTACAATTTGAAAGAGTATTTCACAAATAAGGCGAGCGGTTGCAAAGTAACAGGAAACGAAAATAGGCAAAAAATCTTTAAAAAATTACGCTCTATTACACAACAAAAAAAATTCCTGCTTGCTTTGGGAGGAATAATTTTACTGGCATTCGCGGTAAACTTGGTAGAATTAATCTGTTCCGCCGGTCTTCCTGTAGTCTTCACACAAATATTAACGCTTAGTAACCTTCCCAAATGGCAATACTACGTGTATATGCTTTTATATATTTTTATATTTATGCTTGACGACCTATTTGTATTTTTCTCAGCGATGATAACTCTGGAAATGACCGGGTTAAGTACTAAATATTCCCGAGCATCTCATCTAATAGGAGGAGTTTTAATGATAATTATCGGAATCCTTATAATCTTCAAACCCGAAATCCTCATGTTCGGTTAAAAACATCATTAAATTATTCTGATCAACCGCCGAGATATTTGTTAAAATTATTATTATGAGCAATCTTTACTAAAAATAATTTGCATTTGGCCAAACATAATCTTTTTCATAACCCGCTTTTCACTATTGTTTTTTAATATTTACCCATTATAGAATTAGTTTAGTAATCAATGTCGGAAATAACTTCACATCTCAGGTCTAATATTAAAAAATCAACTAGGGGAAACTTTGCTAAATTATTATCAATTCCAGCAATTCTCTTATCTCTAACGGCCTTGGTATATTTAGTCAAACAAAACCAAGACATAAGAGAAAAAGCGCAGATTTTTAAAGACGCTCCCCCGGGTACAACAACATTTACTTATAATGGTGAAGGCCAAAGACTCTCAAAAA
>JBAZNK010000035.1 GCA_041649255.1 bacterium | reverse complement strand
TACTTATTGTATTAGATCCTTCGCTATGCTCAGGATGACAAACTGCAGTCAGTTTAACAAAGTAAATACCTGTTTTTGTTAATCTGCCATTATTATCGGTACCATTCCAGGGGACAGAAGTCATTAGGCCATTAGGTGATTGGGTTATTGGGAAACTCTTTACTAATTTACCGGCGAGGTCGTAAATAGTTAATAGGGTATTAGTGTAATAGTTATTCCCTCCTACGGCGGGCAAGCGGGGAACAGAATAAGTGATGATTGTAGATTTAGAGAAGGGGTTTTGGGAGATTTCTAATTTTGGATTTTGGAGTGCGGAATTTGGATTGGATGGTTCTTCGATGGCTGTTCCATCTTTAAGCACCCAGACTCCGCCTGCAGTATAACAACTCACGTATACTAAACTGTCTTGTGGGTTAACTGCAATAGCTTTTGGTCCATTTCCTACTTGCGCTGTTTTTATTACTGTATTATTTGTTCCATCAATTACCGAAACATTATTGCTACCATAATTTGTTACGTATATTTTATTTGCTATTGCATTTACACATATGCCCAAAGGAGAAGAGTCAACGGCTACAGTAGTGACTACCAAATTACTTGTCCCATCAATCACAGAAACATTATTACTTCTCTCATTTGTCACATAGATTTTATTTGTTGTTTCATTTACGCATATACCAAAAGGATAAGCCCCAACATTGACGGTAGCGACTACGGTATCATTCATCCCATCAATCACGGAAATATTATTACCGGCATAATTTGCCATATAAATTTTGTTCGTTATTGAATTTACACATATACCCTTAGGAGGAGAAGCCCAAGTGTATATTGAAGTCACGATTGAATCATTTATTCCATTAATTACCAAAGAACGACCAAAAGACGACACTGAATTTGCCACATAAATTTTATTTGTTAGCGGATTTACACATATACCCCAGGGAGAATCCCAAGCGGCTACAGTAGAGACCATTGCATTACTTATCCCATCAATTACGAGAACGTTATTATTGGCATAGTTTGTCACATAGAGTTTATTTGTTATTGGATTCACACATATACCAAAAGGTCCGGACCCATTTGTCCCATTAATTAAGGTTATGGTATTTACGACCGAATTATTTGTTCCATCAATTACTGAAGCATTATTATTAAATTGATTTGCCGTATAGATTTTATTTGTTGTTGGGTTAATACATATTGCACAAGGATAAGCCCCGATAGTTATAGTATTCGCCACCAAACCATTTGTTCCATCAATTACCGAAACATTATTATTCCCCCAATTTATTACATAAATTTTATTTGTTGTTGGATTTACACATATCCCCCAAGGCTCAGATAAAACAGTTATAGTATCAATGACTAAATTATTTACCCCATCAATTACCGAAACATTATTGCCATAACAACTTACCACATAGATTTTATTTGTTGCGGGGTTTACAATTATACCGATAGGATTATACGAGATAAATACTGAAGTAATAATTGAATCATTTGTTCCATTAATTACCGAAACATTATTAGTATTCGTTCCTACCACATAGATTTTATTTGTTGCAGGATTTACACTTATACCACATGGTCTTCCCCCAACACTTACGGTCTTAACCACTGAATCATTTATTCCATCAATTACTGAAATATTATTACTATTCTGATTTGTCACATAAACCTTATTTGTTGTGGGGTTTGCGCATATAGAATTAGGTCCGTTCCCAACCGGTATAGTAGCAATTACTGAATCATTCGTCCCATCAATTACTGAAACAGTCCAACTATGATTATTTGCCACATAGATTTTATTTGTTGTTGTATCTACACATAAAGCGGAAGGGTAATCTCCTACATGTATTGAACCAATAAATGTATTATTTGTCCCATCAATTACTGAAACATTCAAATTTCCAAGACTCGTTACATAGATTTTGTTGGTAATCGGGTTTACACATATAGCTTGAGGATAATACCCAACATCTAATGTAGCAATAACTGAATTACTTACTCCATCAATTACCGAAACATTATTGGTGCCATAATTTGCCACATAGAGTTTATTTGTTGTTGGGTTTACATCTATTGCACGTAAGTCCCATCCATTTCCAGCCTGTGGTCTCAACAATATGCTGTCAACTACCGTCAATTCAGCCCATGCGGGCTGGCGAAGGAGTGTGATTGCAAGTACTATTAGGACATTTAATCTTCTTCCGCCTGAGCCCGCCTCAGGCGGAGATTTCGCTACGCTCAACATTTTTTACCTCCATTAGAGATGAATTACTTATAACAGGGCATAAAAGCCCTGTCTACCCATTTTATTTCATTAATAAATAAATATAACAAACGGGCGAATTGCAATTCGCCCCTACGATTTTTCACTTCATTAAGATTAGTTTTTTGGTTAGTTTAGTATTATCGGCGGTAAGTCGTACAAAATAAATACCTGTTTTTAGGTCGGTTGCGGAGAGGGGAATGGAATAAGAGCCGGCGGGTTTGAGTTCGTTAATAAGGGTTTTTATTGTTCTGCCGCAGACATCGTAGATTGTTAAGGAAACTCTGGATTTGATAGGAAGGTTATATCGTAAGAGAGTAGATTTAATGAAAGGATTAGAGGAGACATTAATCCCAAAAGAATTAAGGATATTATTTTCTGTTATTCCTGTTTTAGAGCATATTCTACCTAATATTCGCGTTGCATTATAATTAGGAGTATAAACAGCGCCTTCGTATGTTAAGAAACATTGTTTATTTGCTCCGTATGCTAAACGTGGCAAATATCTTTTTGAAGTAGACATTATAAATCCATTCGTGTCCAATACTACTCCATCGGGACTTACATAAGTAGCATAAATACAAGACGTATCCGTAGGATTACGAAAGTCCTGCCATGCAACAAGATAATCGTTTCCATCAAAAGCGACAGAAGGATTCAATTGATTCCCGGGCGCATTTGATATTACAATGCCGGTAGAATCAAGAACTGTTCCTTGTTGATTTACGCGTACGCCATAGATATCGCTGGCGCCATTACGAAAATCTTGCCAGACTACAAGGTAATTTGTTCCGTCAAATGAAATAGAAGGTTTGTCCCGAATACTGTCATGGCAGGATATAATAATGTCTGACGTGTCAAGGACAATCCCGTTTTTATCCACTCTGGTACCATAAATATTCTGTTCTTGTGGTCTACTATCTGACACAACAAGATAATTAGTCCCGTCAAAGCTAACGGCAGAAGTACATGAATTGGAATCCGATATTTGTATTATAGAATCCAAGATTACTCCTTGTTTGCTTATACGGACTCCATAAACAGAAAAATCATTCTCATATTTGCATGGTATAGGAGTGTTTTCTGCCCAGGTAAGGAGATAATTAGTTCCATCAAAAGCAAGAGCAGGTGAAGAAGCGAATGTCGTATCCGATATAAGAATATCTTTGAGGATTTCCCCATTTTTATTTAATTGAGCCCCATAGATTCCTCTCTGTGCTCCTACCCAGACTACGAGATAATTGGTTCCATCAAATGCAACAACCGGAGATATAAAATTATAATACGCTGAAGAAGCTTCTGCAAGAAGAATACTTGCGGTGTCAAGGGTAACGCCATCTTCACTTACTCTGGTCCCATAAATACCGGGTTTGTAATAAGTTTCATCGCTATAATCTTCCCACACCACAAAATAATCTTTACCATCAGAAGCAACCGAAGGACATTTTTGGTCATATTGTCTATATCCATCCGTAGATACAAGCATATTATTTTTTATTATGTTCCCTGAATGGTCCATAAAAGTTCCGCAGATATCTCCAAAATGGTTATACACGATAAAATAATTATTTTTATTAGATGCAACCGAATGGTCCAAGTAATAAGTTCCTCCTACTGTTCCTGTGTTAGTAATAGAAACGCTCTGAGAGTCAATTATTTTTCCTGCCGTATCTATTTTTGTGCCATAGAGACTCTTGGTACACATAGCCATGCTCCCAATATTTTTTTCCCAGACTACAAAATAATTTTCTCCATCAAAAGTAATTAAGGGGTCTCCGTAAGACAGTCGTGACGAACAAGGTGGCGATATTTTTATGCAGGTTGAATCAATAAGAGTTCCTTCTTTAGTTACACGAGCTCCATAAATATCGGAGTAGTGCAAAGAATCCTGTCTCCAATCTTCCCAGACTACAAAATAGTTTGAGCCACCAAAAGCAATAGAAGCATTCCTTTGATCTTCTTTTTCCATGACTATACAAACCCCATTTGAATCGATAACCGTAGAGTTCGGACTAACTCTGCTTCCAAACAGGTCATACCTGTTTCCAGAGCAAGAATCATTCCATTGCAACCAGACCGGGAAGTAATTCGTACCATCGAACGAAATATCCGAAAGGAAAGTTGTCTTTGCAGGAGGGGATATAATAATTGGAATAGAATCAATAACTTTTCCGGATTGGTCAACCCTGACGGCGTGAACTTTATGCTGGGAATAGTCATCCGTAGCTCCTACCAGATAATTTGTACCATCAAAAGCTATTGACGGGTATGCATAGGAGATAGAGACACCAGATTCAAAACCCGTTATAGGGAAACCTGATATATCAAGAACTTGCCCTTCTTTGGTAACACGAGCACCATGAATATTAATGTGTCCTGCCGCATACTCTTCCCAGACAACAAAGTAATTGTTACTATCAAAAGAAGCGTGAGCGTATCTTTGGCTGTAAAGAGAAGGAGATATAAGGATACCTGTGGGGTCAAGGATTTTTCCATCTTGAGTTATTCTTGTCCCATAAAGCGCAGAATAACGGTCATTATAATTATTTCTATAATCTCTCCATACAACAAAGTAATTTATCCCGTCAAATAATACAAAAGATTGTTCCTGTCTACCCGAAGCCGGTTTGTACACCTTGTTTGTATCAATCATAAACTCATTTCCTAACCAACTATAGGCTTTAAGTGGCGCTCCAAATAAAATCAAAAAACTAAAAATAACCAAACAGAATTTTTTCATATTTCCTCCCTATCTTATTAGAATAAGTTTTTTTGTTGTGCTAAAATCACCTGCGGTTAGTCTTACAAAGTATATACCTGTTTTTGTTAATCTGCCATTATTATCGGTGCCATCCCAGGGGACACTGGTTATTGGGGAATTAGGTGATTGGGTTATTGGGAAACTCTTTACTAATTTGCCGGCGATGTCGTAAATAGTTAATAGGGTATTAGTGTAATAGTTATTCCCTCCTACGGCGGGCAAGCGGGGAACAGAATAAGTGATGATTGTTGATTTAGAGAAGGGGTTTTGGGAGACATTCAATTGCGGATTTTGGAGTGCGGATTTTGGATTGGATTGGGGAGAGGAGGATTCTTCAACGGCAATCAAATTACCGTTTGAGTCATATTTAAGAGTGCGCCAAATTGGTATTGTATCATTAAGAACGCTTGCTCCTGTTACAAAAATTTCATTTTTTGAGTTTACGGCAACTCCACATCCAAATCCGATATTCTCTTTATTGTAAATTCTGTTCCATAAGATACTATCCCCGTTAGGGGTATATTTTGTTACACTCCAAGAATAATTACTATCTATTTTTATCTCAACAAATCCTGCAGTAATTATATTCCCGGTATTATCAATAGCAATATCTCGTGAAAAAATTGCCTGATTATAAGCATATTTTTTTCTTGAAATGTTTGTACCCATAGAATCAAATTTTGAGATACAAATTATGCAACTTGTATCAGTTTCATATAAGGTGCTTGCCAGAATTATATTATTATCTTTACCCATAGTAATCGGACCAGCATTAATTATGGTATCATCAAATTGTATTGCCCATAGAGAATCTCCGGCAGGACTATATTTCACAACATAAGACTCATTATTGTCACCAATTCTGAGAGATACTATTACATTATTATGAATATCTGTGGTTAAGTGAGGATTTGAATACCTGGTGCCTCCATTATAAAAATTTTTACGCCATAGTTCTGTTCCCATAGAATCATATTTTACAGTGCAATAGTTCGGATGCCCCATCCCTGTGACAACTATATTGTTATCATTATCTACTGCAACGTCTGTTTCCATATCTGAATAAGGCGAAACAGAATTATTTAAAATTCTACTCCACAATAAAGTTCCTTGAGCACTATATTTTAGAGTACAGTAGGCATAACCTTCTCCGTTATATACACATCCTCCGACAATAATATTATTATGTTTATCGCATACAACTCCTGCGTCCCCACCATATATAGTGTTAACTTCAAAGTCCTGTGACCAGATAATTCCACCGCTTGAGTCATATTTAATAGTATGCGCAGTTGCAAGAGAATCAGCAGACCCCCCGCCTGTGACAATTACATTATCATAGGAGTCTATCGCAACTCCTCCTGGAAATCCGCCTTCATAGGTTTGAGGCCAACTTGCGAGGGCAGAAATGGGAAACAAAAGTGTCAACAACATCAAAGCTTTCATTTTTCTCCTACTTTATTCATCAACAAGTATCTTAATACTTAAATATTCTGAAAAGGTAGTTTTGTCAAGGAAAAGAGTAAAGATGGAAGAGAATTAGCCACCAAAGCACTAAAAAGCACGAAACGGAGAACCACGAAAATACGAAAAACACGAAAGATAGAAAAACGGAAACAGAGAGAGATAAAGAATCGGAACCACGAGATTCGCACACGATTATCACGAGAAACAGAAAACAGAGAATCACGAAAGTATGAAATATAGAAATATAGAAGGGCACCCTTCGGCAAGCCCTCCTATCAAGTAACTCCAATAAATACTCTGAACGGCGGGCGGGCTCAGGGTAAACGAAAAACAGATCACAAAAGAGAATTATAGCCACGGATAAAAGACCCCAGCTGAGCTGGATAACAAAATCTAAGGGCTTTGCCCAAGAGTTTGTAAACGGATTTTCACGGATAACAAAACAGAGAAGGAAAAAACAACAGAAAGAAATATTAACAGGGATTTGAAGAGACTGTAAGAGATAAAAAACAGAATAGAAAGATTTAATTTATTTGTGTTCCTGAAGAGCTTTTTTATCTAATTTTTTGTAGAAGTCTAAAATATCTTTGTCGTATCTTCTGAAAAGTGTGGACGTGTAAACAGTATCTTTTTTTTGCAGCAATGCAATAATCTTCTTCCGACTTTTGACATACCACGGGCCATTTATTCTGTCGATATTAAGAAAGTCCTTGACGGTTTTGGTTGCAAAAATAGGGTTACCTTTTGCATCACGTTCCGTGAATTTAGAGTGCAAAATGTTTGTATAAGAAGGACTCTGAATAACAATTATAGAATCGGCAAAAACTCCTTTAATCACACTATCAACTTTTATCTTATAAATATCCGCAAGAGTAACATCATAGCGAACCCATTTGGAGGTATCACTTCCATTGGAGAAAGAATCGGTTCTAATGACTTTCGTTGTGCAGGAGAAAACCGTTCCTATAGTTACCCAATCAGCGCTAAGGTATTTTTCGGCATGTTCGTTTTGAAAACTCGGGACGGTATATCCTGTTAGTTGAACACCCGGTTGAATGATTACTTGTATATCTTCATCAGGCTCAAAATTTTTT
>JBAZNK010000034.1 GCA_041649255.1 bacterium | reverse complement strand
CAGGATTCCGTCCAGCAGGTTTCCTGTCAATGCCATCCGGTCGGCTAACTGCTGCAAATCCAGCACGCCGCCGTCATAAAAATGCTTTAGCGTTAAATCAATCAATAACTCGGCATCGAGAGCGGTCTCGTCAATCGTGCGGGGTTGTTTAATGAGTTCTAATAGAGACATAAATCCGCCATAAATCCTGAGTTGCAAAGAGCCGGATATAAAACATAACAGGTAGCGAGTGCGATAGCCGGAGCCAGGGGCAATCGGCTACTTGCTGCATCTGATTGGTCCGGTTTCTGATAAGCCAATACTCCCGCAAACAAACCATAAATAAGAGTCCGCAACCTGCACAACAGCTTAATCAGATCCCCTTTCACAACTATAAAAAGTATGGCCATTACAAACATTGCCATATAGCTATAAAAGACCAAGTCCAGCACCTGATTAATACCTACCACCGACCCTATCGCCGCCATGAGTTTCACATCGCCGGCCCCCATGCCTCCGAAAACATAGCTCGGCAGCATCAGCAGCAAACCGGCAAGTAGCCCAAAACCGCTATCCCGAACGCCTAACCCTTCAGCGGAAAAAATATTCCAGCCCAACCCCAATACGACAATAACCAATGAAGTCCAGTTAGGTATTTTTTGCGTGGCCGCATCGTAAATTGCTGCAATCAATACAAATGCAATTAATGTTAAGTAAATAATAATCATAAATCGAGTATAATGTTATTAATTAAGGCTTAACTGCCAAACGAAAAGCGTATTTAAAACAATGACCAATAATCATATACACCATACTATATTGCCACTGTAATAATATATAAATACACAATAGTTTAATTGCTTATCTTTTTTAATATACTATTCATGCCTTACGCATACCGGCGCGATAAAAATCCAGCAACCTATAATGACAATAAACATCGAAAACTTAAATATTTATAACAAGTTAGTCATTATTATAGAATAATAAAAAAACCAAGCATTTATAATAAAATCGATCTTCTCCACTTGACATAGACTATGAAGAAGACCGATTTACAATAGTACTTAGTAGACTTTAGTCATCTTAGTTACTATGTTGTCTATACTGGTATCAAGACCGGTTTGCAAGGTCTGCCAAAAAACAATCGCTATAATGCCAGCCAAGACGGCAGCAATCATCACCCATTCAACAGTTTCCGCACCTTTTTCATCAGCAAAAAATGCTTTTAATTGGTTTGTTATTTTTTTCATGATTTATTCCTCAATATGAAATTAAAAAAGTATTATTTACACTATTTTTGCATCATAAATTACATTATCAAAGATCCCTCTATCAAAACATCCTATTTTCACAACCACCTGCCTATATTGTTTAACTAACGATTATTATATCGCAATAAACTTTTAAATATAGGCATGTAGAATGTCACTTTAATGATCAATAAACTTATTGACACATTATTTAATATTTATAGCTACCTTATATTCAACCATTTTAAAGAAGACTAACATTATCAACAGCCCGATTATCGACCTTAAAAAATTTGAGTAACCTATAAAATAACTTGAGTATATTTTAAGTATAAAATGAGGTAAAAAATATTGGTACGAATACCTACAACCTAGGTCAGCGGTGTTCAAATTATTCGCTTATTAGCAAGATGTTTCAGCCAGCGAACAAAATCTACCGACACCTGCTTTAACATTTATTGTTACTCTATATTTAACTCTTTAAAAGTATGCGAACGTTATCAATAACGCTATTACAGGCCTTAAATAGTTCGAGTTAGCTATAAAATAATTTAAGGATATTTTAAGTTTAAAATGAGATAAAAAATATTGGTACGAATACCTACAATCCAGGCCGGGGTATGTAAATTATTTCCTTATTAACTGATGCCATGCATTGGCCATCACCGCCGCGAAAAACATAGGCCACAGATGACACGGATTTGATGCTCCTTATCATTGCCCGGAAATATCTTGTTCCCTGCATAGGAATATCCTCCATGGCGTGCCGTGCTCACTACCACCTTATCCGTCACGATCATTCAGTTAAGGCACGTTCATCTATTTTCGCGGGCAATGCGTAACATCCGTTATTAACAAGATACTTTAGCCACCGCCAAAAAGTACGTCATTCCGGCAATGGATGCGAGAGCGAAGAAAATTCAGGCACAGGCCTGCCCTGAGCGAAGTCGAAGGGGACTTGAAGCTTAGCCTGATGGATGTAGGAGGTAGAGCGTCAAATGTAGGCGCTTTAGGCGATACAGGAGGTTACCGAGGGATGGAAGCTTTAGAGCCTAAATCCATGAGTTACCATCCATGGCGCTGGGTACCGGCATCCATGCCGGTATGACGGTGCTACTTGAGGTTCCCTTGCTAATCAGGGGAGAAAAATGATTTATCAGTCTTACTGTTTTTCCAGCATTTCCAGCCGTATTAAATTGTCAGTGGCTTTTTTATAAAACCGGGGCGATACATTGACGGCTTCTTGCAAATAATTACTGGCCTCGGCGTAATCGCCGTTCATCATCGCTATATAGCCGGTATTATTATTTGCTTCAGCCGGTGAAGAGACTTTGGCAAAGGCAATATGAGCCTGTTCATAATTACTTAAACGTGCCTGTAGCAACGCATAGTTATATATCGCCTTTTTAAAACCGGGATTGATTTGCAAGGCTTTAATATAATAAGGTGCCGCCTCGGCCAGTTTGTCGGCTGAATAGAGCGCAAAGCCGATATTATTAAGCAACTCGGGCGAATTCGGCGAAATGCCGTCAGCTTTTTTGAAAAAGCTTTCGGCTTTCAGATAGTCGCCTTGTAAAGTGGCAATAATCCCCAAGCCGTTATAGGCAGGCCAACTTTGCTGCATGGCGACAACCCGACCGAGATGTTCCGCTGCATCGGAATATTTTTTCAGCTTTATCAACAGCAGCCCGTATTGTTCGCTTGTCTTTAAGTCCCCCGGCTGTTGCTGCAAGATCAATTTGAGACTGACTTCCGCCAAATCATACTTTTTTAGCTCGGTATATAAATCAGCCATTCTTTGCAAAACCTGGGTGTTATTCGGCTCCAGATCGTAAGCTTTTATGTAATAGAGTTGCGCCAGATCCATCTTGCCGTTCTGCGCCGCTTTTTCCGCTTTTAACACAGCGTCTTCCACCGAATTGACGTTAAGCCCCGCGCTTTGCAAAATCGTTTCGGTTTCCTGTTGGTCTCTATCGTTCTCCGCTTCTTTAATGTTGCCGGGACTGCAGGCGGTCAGCAGCGATTGACTTAAAATGACTACAAAAATGAGTTTGGTTAGTTTTTTTATTTTATTCATCACATTCATCCGGTAATGAAATCCCTGCTCACAACAAAAACCTGGGGATTTCGGTAACTAAGGTTCATCATTTATTACTATTACGAGCGGTAAATCGTTATCCGGGAGTTATATGTCTAAGAACCAGTACGGCAGGCAATATAACAACCATTAAAAATGCCGGCAATAAACAAACGGTCAACGGAAAAATCAGCTTTGTACTAATTTTAGCGGCCACTTCTTCGGCAGCTTGCGTTCTTTTATCCCTGAGGTCTTCCGAATAAACCTTGAGCGTCTCGACGATGCTGGTTCCAAAGCGCATGCTTTGTGAAAGCGCCGCTACCAATCCTCTAATCTCTTCCACCCCCGTCCTTTCAACCAGCCTTTGCAAGGCCTTATGCCGATCAATGCCTGCGCGAGTTTCTGCAATAACAATTTCCATTTCATCAGCCAATACCGGCTGACTAATGCTGCTTTCGACAACCACTTTTTGTATCGCCGCATCCAGGCTCAAGCCAGCCTCGGAACAGACCACCAACAAATCAAGCATATCGGGAAAAGCTCTGCGAAGAATTTTCTGCCGGTTGCTAGTGAGTTTATCCAAAACAAAACTGGGCCCCATATAACCTAATGCTGCCGCTCCCAATGCGGATTGAAATATTGTTTCACTCTTCATGCCGGGAATGAACGCCATGACCACCAGCACTGACAAAGGCAACAAAATCGTCAGCAACATTCGTATCGCATAATAATGCAACACACTGTTCTTGCCATGAAACCCGCCATAATGAAGACGTGCAGTTGTTCTTTGTAGTAATGGCTTGTTGGATGGAACAAACACGTTATTATGTTTACGAAGCTTTTCCGATAGGACATTGGACTCAAGCATGGAAACCGCGTCGGTATTTACCTCCCGCTTAAAACGGGAGCGCACCGGATCAAAAAAATCATCGAATAATGACATCAGCGCCAAAGCTAAAATAAAGATTGCCACTGCCACCAACAAAACAGCGCCCCATTGGCCTCCTTGTTGGTTTACCATCAGCCCCGTCAATAATTGCATCAAAAAGTCCATTTACTTCACCTCATGCATCAATGGTAATAATCCGCCGTATCCAAAGAGCTGCACTCAACTCCAGGCCCATAAAAATATAGAGATACATCATTCTATCGGGTGAGTCATAAACCGGCTTAAAGTAATCAGGATTCATCAAACTCATCAACCCAAACAAAGCCAGCGGCAGCAACAGCAACACCCAGGCCGACAGCATGCCTTCCGCCGACAATGTTTTTATGCGTCGCTGCAATTTAAATCGCCCTCTTAGCACATCGCTGATTTTCAACAGCACCTCGGCAAGATTACCGCCCGTTTCCCTTTGGATTATTATTGCTGTCGCCATGGCTATCAGACTGAGACTCGGAACCCGCTCTATCATCAATGCAAACGCCACTTCAATATTTCGCCCGTAATTGATTTCCTCATAGGTCATGCCAAATTCCTGACTGATAGGCTCGCTCATTTCGGTGGAGACTATTTTCATACATTCGGTGAACGGATAGCCCGTCCGCAAGGCTCTGGCCATCATTTGCAAGGCTTCAGGCAATTGCTCTTCAAATTTATCCAGGCGCTTGGATCGTTGTTTGTTTAGCCACACTACCGGTAAAACCGCCGCAACAATAAACGCCGCCAAGGTGAAGATCAGGTGATGAAAGTTCAGCCAGACCATTAACGCTATACCGCCGGATAAGAGCAATACAGACAACGCAAACCGGTAAGCTATGTGTTGTTTCCCTGCCTGCTCCAGCAATGTTTTTAACCCCGGCATACCGGGCAAACGCTCAAGGCTCCGTTCTATGGAACCTAACCGATTAAGATATTTTTCTTTTATGATCGACGCTTCGGAATCACCGTGCGCCAGAATAACGCCTTCCAATCGTTGTTTTAATTTACGACTGTCTGCCCGACTCGTACCCAAGGTCGGTAATACAAGAATTTGTGATGCTACAAAGACCGTTAAAAACACTAATCCAACAAATAATAGGGTTATATCACTGGTCATATCGCCCTCCTGTTTAATTCAGATTTTTGGTAAAAATGGCCAGATCTGCGTTAGCGCCTCTTTGTTTCAAATTAGCCATACATTTGGGAATAATACCTGTTGAACAATATTGGCCCAGCACAGCGCCTTTTTCATCAATGCCTTGCCGCTGGAATTTAAAGATTTCAGACAAGGTAATCACCTCACCTTCCATGCCATCCACCTCCTGAATGCTGACGACCCGCCTGCTGCCATCCTCCAGCCTACTAAGTTGAATGATCAGGTGAATGGCTGATACGATTTGAGTCCTGATTGCCTTAGCCGGCATTTCCAGTCCCGCCATGGAAACCATGTTTTCAAGGCGCGCCAAGGCATCTCTCGGCGTATTGGCATGGACTGTCGTCAAGGATCCTTCATGTCCGGTATTCATCGCTTGTAACATGTCGAATGCCTCCCCGCTCCTGACTTCGCCAATAACGATACGATCAGGTCGCATTCTAAGGCTGTTGCGTACCAAATCGCGTAACGTTATCTCACCCTTGCCTTCGACATTTGCCGGCCTGGTTTCCAATCGCAAAACATGGGGTAACTGTAACTGTAGCTCTGCGGAATCTTCCAGAGTGATGATTCGCTCATTACTGGGGATAAAATTTGAAATGGCGTTCAGCATCGTTGTTTTGCCTGAACCTGTCCCGCCGGAAATCAGGATATTCAACTTGGATTTTGCCGCGCCTTTGAGGAATTCAGCCATATAGTCAGTTAAGGCTCCTCTTTTGACCAGATCATCAAGTCCCATTTTATCGACTGCAAACCGTCTAATCGACAACGAAGGCCCATCAACCGCTAACGGCGGAATAATAGCGTTTACTCTGGAGCCATCCTGTAATCTGGCATCGACCATCGGTGACGACTCGTCTATCCTGCGACCAATCTTCGACACAATCCGGTCAATAATTTTCATCAGATGATTATCATCATTAAATCTGACCGGGGTTAACTCAAGCTTTCCAAATCTTTCGACATACACTTTTTTGTAGCCATTAACCAGAATATCGGCAATGGTTGGGTCATACAGTAAAGCTTCCAAAGGCCCGAGACCCAGTACGTCATCTTCAATTTCTTTAATTATTTGATGTCGAGTCTGTGTATTTAAAGGGATGGATTCTTCGTCGATTAATTTTTGCGCTACCGCCCGAATCTGTTTCCTTGCTTCTTTTTCTTCTATTCCACTAATCAGTGACAAATCAAGAATATCAAGCAATCTGGAATGGATACACTCTTTAAACCCTAACTCTACCGGAGAAAGTATTTTCAGTAACAATGGCGCAAAAGCTTGTTCCGGTTGTTCGTTCTGCGCGTCTGTTTTAATCGCTTTATAATCCGTATTCATTACGGCTCTAGACAGACCAAAACCTTGCATTCTTGTTTTTAATTCCATGGATTGACTCCCATCAATTGTCTGGCGTTACTCACTAATAGGGTTGATTTTAATCACCCATTCATTGATATAAGTTGACTAAAGGTTATTTATTTTTCATCGGAGGATCGTGAATCGTAACTAAAGTCGCCTGTAGGTCTAACAAAAGTGTAGCGACCGGGTCTGACAACAAGAAAATCCGCTGCTTTTTGTATTGCGTTATGCGGGTACAAAGCCGTCATTAGACCGGTAATAGGACTTGTGCCTATGAAAAAACCTGTGCCGACAACCGTTGCGGCAAATCCGCCCAGACGCAACGGTATATCCAGTACAGTATCAAGGCCCTGTGTCTCGACAGAGACAATATGCTTTCTTTCCGTTCCAACGCGGCTGTCTTTAATCCCCGCAGATGTCGCTTCAGATGCTTGATCATGGACGACAGCGGGAACAGCGACGGCAACAGATGTAAATACTGTCTGTCCGATAATCCCCAGCAGTAGCGTGAACCCCATTATGAGAGAATGTTTCGTTTTGTTTTTCATTGGTATTGCGCTCCTTTTATCTTTTTTCGACATCTTCATCTCACCTTCCAATCGCTATCACCGCCCTTTCAATCTGAAAATTGAAAGGCAATACAACGTTAAAGATAAGCCGCCGCTTCCTCACGGGAAACTTGAGAAAACCTCCGATCTTGCGGGCATTGATCGAAACACAGCGTTAGACCGACCGCGTAATGTAAGACCTCCCCCATGACTCCTTAACCAGTGGCCGATAATAGGGTCGCCGCTTACGTTGGTGGTTATTTTTCCTTGTTTTAGTCACCATTACAATGAGTGCAAATACCTATAAGAACATCGCTAACAGGTATCTGCCGCCAGCGATTTTTTGAAATCAGGAAACCGTACGAAATGAGCAACCATCAGCCTGCAGCGAACGCAAGTAAGATTGGCCCGACAAGTAATCTTACTGGTATTTAGCCAAAAACCGATCCAGCGCATTGGCGAAATCCTGCTTGTCTCGCTGCCCAAGAGGCGGCGGCCCTCCCGATGTTTGTCCGGCACTGCGCATTTCCTCCATAAAATCACGCATGGCTAATCGCTCCCTGATATTTTCTTTAGTATAGAGTTCGCCTCTGGGATTAATGGCATGGGCATTTTTGGCTATCACTTCAGCCGCCAGCGGAATGTCAGCGGTTATCACCAGATCATTTTCCTGCAAATGCTTGACGATGTAATTGTCAGCTACATCGAAGCCGCCCGAGACCTGCACCGCACTGATAACTTTGGATGGCGGTATGGTTAAAAACTGATTGGCCACCAATGTCAGCGGCAACCGCCTTCGTTCCGCCGCGCGAAATAAAATATCTTTAATCGCATTAGGACACGCGTCCGCATCAACCCAAATCCTCATAATCAAGCTCTTTATCCAGTTAATTTTGCTGCAAATGTTAATATAGTGCGTTATAATGCTCTGATAAACAAACACATTTCTCCGCGCTTACGCGCCTTCTAGCTTCCAACAGGTAAATCCATGTCCAATGATGTTTCTACATTACCCTCTTTTAGTG
>JBAZNK010000033.1 GCA_041649255.1 bacterium | reverse complement strand
AATACAGATATAAAAAAGATTTAGATTATCGCAGACAATAGAAATTATCCCCGCAAAGAGCATTATAGGAACCCCTTGAAGCTTTAACAATTACTTACAAGCCCTTATGTTAATTAGGAAAAAGATTATGGAGCGTAGCGACATCCCGCCTCGGCTGGATTGTCCGGAATCTTTTACTGGAGGGATTCCTATCCCAGGGAGACCAGCTTATTCAGCAAAGCTTAGGGACATTAAGACACCGTAGAAGGAAAAGATAGCAGAAAAAACTATTGTTTTAAAACCGCATCAAATATATAATCCACCCATCGGAGATAATACTTGGGGTTGAAAAAATCTGTAACGGCTTTTGCGGAAAATGTCTTTTTTACAAGTTTATCTTCTAAAAGAATGTCTCTTAAATGCTTATTTTCTGCTTCAGCCCTGAATGCCGAACTCTGGACGATTTTGTATGCCGTTTCACGTTCTATTCCTTTTGCAAGAAACTCTTTCAATATTCTTCCTGAAAATATTTGTCCTCTTGTGAGTTCTAAATTCTTTTCTAGATTTTTATTTATAATTTTTAATCCTGCAATTACGTCTTTTGTTTTTCTTAACATATAATGAGTAAGCATAATTGAGTCCGGAATAATTATTCGTTCGGAAGAGGAATTTGAAATGTCACGTTCTCCCCACAACGGTATGTTTTGCATCGCCGCCATTGAGTTAGAACGGATTACTCTCGCTAACCCGCATATCCTTTCACAAATCACAGGGTTCTTTTTGTGAGGCATTGCAGACGACCCTTTTTGTCCACTTCCAAAAGGCTCTTCCAATTCATGTATTTCCGTTCTCTGGAGATGTCTTATTTCTTGAGCCGTTTTCTCGCAGGAAGTAGCTATCATAGCAAGAGCAAGAATAAATTCTGCGTGGTTATCCCTTTGAATAATCTGGGTTGAAATAGGTGCAGGCTTTAAGTCTAAGTTTTTGCATACAAGTCTTTCCAGTTCAGGCGTTATATGAGGATAATTCCCGCAAGCCCCCGAAATTTTGCCATAAGATATTGTTTCTATTGCGGATAAAAGCCTACGTTTGTTTCTTAATGCTTCGTCATACCAAACAAGGAATTTCAGACCGACCGAAATCGGCTCTGCCTGAATTCCGTGAGTCCTACCTGCTATCAGGGTATATTTTTCTTCTTTTGCTCTTTTCTTTATGACATCCAACAAACTCTCAAGTTCTTTCAAGATAATTTCACCTGATTCTTTAAGTAACAAAGCAAGCGCAGTATCTTCTATGTCATAAGAGGTTAAGCCCATATGTATCCATTTTGCATCTGGGCCTACGCTTTCTTTAAGGCTTTCAAGGAAAGCGATAAGATCGTGCTGGGTAATTAATTCCAGTTCGTTAATTCTTTGGATGTTGATTTTTGCTTTCTTTTTTATAGGAGTTACAACGTTAGAAGGTATTTTGCCAAGTTTTACATACGCATCCAAAACTGCGAGTTCAACTTCCAGCCATTTTTTGTATTTATATTCTTCCGTCCAGAAATCTTTGAATTCTTTTGTGGTATATCTTTCTATCATAAGGTTGAGTATATATAGAGTTTTCTAAAAAGCAAGAAAAATTATATACGAAAAACAACAGAATGGACAGACGCACAGGTCTGCCCCTACGAAAAGATGTGGAACAGATAATTCTCACCGCAGAGACGAATAGAAAAACGGAGAAATCAAACCACAGAGAACACAGAGAAGGAAAGATAAATTAGGGATAACAGAATGGAGAGAAAAAAAACAGAGAGGGTGCAGAGGAAATAACAAAGAACAGAAAAACGAAAAGATTTACCACGAAAGAACACGGAAAACAAAAGAAAGATTGAAAGGGGACAAATTACTCTTCTATCATTTCAACATTTGCGCGAGGTAAAATAGCATCCGTTCCATCGTCTAAGGTTATTTCAAATGTTCGCACTTTTGTGCCTGTTTCTATTTGTCTTAATTCGGAAGGTAAGCTTTTCACTTTTCCTAATTTACCGAAATAAGGTTCTCTGATTATTCGTACTCTTGTGCCTATATCCACACCTTTTATTTCTATTTCTTTTACTGCTTTTATATCTTTTTCGTCTTCGCTTAAAGGAATTATTACTTCCGGCCTTAGTACTCCTGCGCGAATCTGGGTTGCTCCGTTTATGGAAGCCCTTCTCCCATCAAAAGAACAAAGCAACTCGAAAGTTCTCTTCGCCATCTGCATCGGACCAAATCCTTCCGTAACAACTAGTGTTAAGCCTTTCTTTTCTGTTCCGGTTATTGCCACACCAATATCGTATCCTAAAAATTCTTTTAATTCTTGATCGCCTATGCCTCCGACTATAATGCCTTTACATCCACATTCTACGGCTTTTTTCATAGTTTCGCAAGTTACGTAAGAACCTGCGATAAGAATCTTATCCTTGTCGGCAGAAGAAATGTTTTGAGCCGTTAATATATCCTCGGGATTAGCTACTGCTTTTTTTAATATCCCCACGGTTTCTCCGCCTATACCGAATATTCCCTGAATAAACGCGCCTACGGTATCAATTATCACACCTTCGTTTTCAAGTACTTCCGTTACGATACCATCTATATATGCGTTTATTGCAACAAGGGTTGGGGGCTGCCTTAAAATTGCCTGTCCGGTAATTTTAGATAGACTTTCAAATGTTCCATCTATAGGAGAATTTATTGTCGTTTTCATAAAACCAAATAATCCTTTGGTTTGGGCAATTGGCTCTCCCTTTGTCAAGGAGTCGCCGGGATGTTTTACAAGATAATGCTCAATATCTTCGGGTGGAACGCCTAAAAGTCCGCCTATATTAAGAGGGTTAACGTCGCCGGGCAATTCTGTCCGCGCAACCATTGTTTCTGCGGTTACCTTTGTTCCTATGGTTACGATTACTTCTCCTTTTAATGGAAGTCTGCGTTCCTTGCGAACTTTGGTATTGGATGCGACTTTTAGTCCCGGTGTATAAACATGTGCCATAGTATATATCTTTTAAGAGCAAATATAGAAAAAGTCAAGAGGAAAATAAAACCACCATAGTTGCCACAGAACAAAAAGGCGCAGAGGTCGCAGAGAAAATACAGTTTAGATAGTGCCCTAAATATTTAACGGTTTTATTTCATCAAAATCAATTTTTTAGTCTGCCGTATTTTTCCGATAGTCTGTTCATTTTGTCCTCATACTTCTTTGATTTTTTCATTTTATTGTAACAAATAAACCTGTAAAACCATCCCAAACTGCTCGTATTATAAACAGTCCATTTGGCGCCGTCAAATCTTGCCAATCCGGCACGGGTCCCAATCCACTTTGTCGAACCGTCTACCACGATAACGTTAATATGATTAGAAGGCAATTTTGAATTCTTTTCATTATAAAGAGTCCAGTTGATACCGTCAAATTTCACCAATCTAGAATGAGTTCCAATCCATTTTATAGAGTCTTCTATCGCAATCGACTTAATCCAATCATTAGGTAATTGGGAATTTTTCGTGTTATAAACAGTCCAATTTATTCCGTCAAACTTCGCCAACCCGTACCCCAAAGTTCCAATCCATTTTACGCTATCTTCTATTGCTATCGCGGTAACATGATTATCCGGCAATCCAGAGTTATCCTTATCATAAATAGTCCACTTAGCGCCATCAAGTCTTGCCAATCCCTTTTTTGTCCCGCCCCATATTATTGAGTCCTCGAGTGCAATGGCAAAAAAATCAAGAGAACTTCTTTTTCGGGAAGAAGCTAATCCCAAATTATCCGCATTATAAACAGTCCAAACCGTGTCACAGAATTTTGCCAGACCACAAACAGTTGCAATCCATTTTGTCGAGTTCTTTACTACAATAGAATTAATCTCATCTGAAGGCAATAGGGTTTTAATCCTGTTTGTCTGGGTTTTCGCACCAGGAAATTTCGGTTCGGTTTCAGTATAAATAATCCAGCCAACGCCGTCAAATTTTGCCAAACCATAACGGGTACCAATCCACTTTGTCGAGTTCTCTATTGCAATACACTTGATATGATAATCGGGTAACCCTGAGTTCGGATATCTATAATGTTTCATTTCACCAGTAGCCTTGTCCATACAAACCAAACCGTTTTCAGTTCCCACCCATATTTTATTCCCTTCAACTGCAATAGCCTTAATATTCTGTTCTCTTTGATAACGACGCCAATCTCCTATCTCAGCACAAGGCCCATTTTCGTAGCAGGACCATCCATTACTATAGAGACGAATTTGAATTTTCGCTACACTTAATAAGCCAATTGCTATTATTACTATAGTAATAAGAACCGTAGGTATTATTATATTTAGTTTTTTCATATTTTAAGCGATACCTATATAGAACATGTCATTGGATGCGGTGTTTGTCAAGTTAGATTTATCCTGCTGAAATCAACAAATGTCAAATTGTTTACCCCTAATCGCTTAGCGGGACGTTCCGTACTTATTTAGCAATTTAATGGCATTGGGTTTATCAGAAAGGACATAACCTGCTTCATCTGTCGGATTAAGCATATCAATAACTTTTTGTAAATATAAGCTTGCTTTTTTGTAATCTTTTTTCTTTATATAGACTTTTCCAATATCAACTAAAAGAGTAGTATTATTAGAATCTATCACAATGGCTTTATTTAAATCTTCCATTGATTTATTCAAATTTCCGCCAAGAAACCCTGGCAACTCATAATATAACGCCGCTCTTGCATCAAGTCCTTCTATAGAATTGGGATTAATTTGTAATATTTTTTCTATTTCTTTTTTTATTTCCGGAATAATGTTTACAGCATTAAGGATACCTTTTAGTTGTCCAATTCTTCCCGTATTTGCCATATACCATAAGTGTGCCCATTCGGAATTATCATCTATTCTTATTGCTTTTTTGCCATACTCAACGCCTTTATTATAAAACAAAACTTTTCCTTCTTTTGTTTTTGCGTCATAGCCTAAAAAAGAATAGACCTTTGATAATTCATAATTTGCCCGTAAATTAGTGGAATCCTCGTTTATTACGTTTTGTAGAATTTCTGCGCTTTCTTTAAGGTTTTCTGCTCTAATATGTCTTGTCTTATAAAGGGCAACTGCAGAATCTATACTCTGTGTGTTTAGAAATATTACAAAAATAACATTTCCTATCATATTTATTTCGTATAACATATTAAATTCTGTAAGTCAACTACTTTAAAGAACAGAGAAAATTGTGACGCACTTGCCTGCCGGCAGGCAGGGATTAACACAGATAACACAGAGGAAAAGAACAGAAGGTACAGAAAAAAGGGTAAAGATTGAAGCCAGATCCACCCAAAAAAACTCCACAAATAAATAGACAGATAAATAAAAAGTGGTATAAAAGATTATATGAATTTCTCTATTCCCTATTTGGGCGAGACGCTGGCGTTTATAACAGCTATTGTTTGGGCTTTTGCAGTCATTCTTTTTAAAAAAAGCAGTGAGACAGTTCATCCTATTGCCCTTAATCTATTTAAAAATACGATGGCTTTTATTTTATTCATACCTACTATGTTGCTATTCAAAGAGTCCTTATTCCGAGCTGTTCCTTTTAACGAATATTTATTGCTTATCTTTAGCGGATTTATTGGCATAGGCATTGGTGACACGCTTTTTTTTGCAAGTCTGAGCATTATAGGAGCAGGGTTATCTTCTATCGTCTCCTGTGTATATTGCCCCGTTATCATAGCTATGTCTATTATCTGGCTTAAAGAAACTCTTTCTATTTTACAGGTTATTGGAATAATCCTGATTATCTTGGCTATGTTATTAACAATTAACTGGAAAGAAAAACTTCAAATAACTCGCAAGAAACTTTTACTGGGAATTTCTTTGGGAATTCTCGCGGATATTGCAATGGCCGGAGGCGTTGTTATGATAAAACCTTTACTGGTAAGGTCTCCCTTATTATGGTCAACAGAAATTAGGTTAGTCGGCGGGTTATTAGGACTTATTATAATTTTATTAATCCTCCCATCCCGTTACAAAATTGTTTCTTCTTTATTTATTTCTAAGGGCTGGAAGTTTACTATTATTAGTTCTTTTCTCGGAGCTTATATTGCAATGGTTACGTGGTTGGCAGGGATGAAATTTACGCAGGTTTCTATTGCTTCGGCATTAAATCAAACAAGTAACATTTTCATATTTTTATTCGCCGCTTTACTACTGAAAGAACCCGTTACGTTACAACGTATTATCGCAATTATACTTGCAGTATCGGGCTCTCTTATGGCAGCTTTGGGGTAGGGGTTCGTTATTTTTAGAATGGGCGTATGCAATAAACCCCTACTAATTTTTGAATTCCTGAGCTATAAAATTAGCTACTTTTTTTGCTACTCCGGACTCTCCCTGCTTATTTGTTGGGAAAGCAAGTAGGGAAATTATTGCTTCAAACTCCCGGATTAATTCGTTTTTATTTTTTAGTATATCCTTCATAGTATTGACTATTTTTTCGGGGTTTACATTATATTGTATAAACTCAGGAACGATTTGTTTTCCTGCAATTAAATTTGGAAGCCCAATCCATTTAGTTTTGACAATTAACCTGCTTATAAAATAAGAAAACGTGGAAGTTTTGTATATTATAACCATTGGCACTTTCATAATACAGGTTTCAAGAGTAGAAGTGCCCGATTTCACAAGAGCAAAAGATACGTCTTTCATTGTTTCATACGTATTATCCGAAAACGTTATCTTATTCTGTTTGTCAACAGGCAGACAATTTTTAATCATCGATTGGAGCCAGGTTTTGTCAATGCCGGAAGCAACCGGCAAAACAAACTCGTATTCCGGCAACAGTTTGACGCAGTTCAACATTATAGGAAGGATGTGGCAGATTTCATCTTTACGTGAACCCGGCAACAGAGCTACTTTATATTGAGACCGAGAAACCTCCTCCATATTTGTGGGCGTATAACCTTGTAGTATATCCACAAGGGGATGGCCGAAAAATTTTGTTTCCAGATTTTTGTAAATCTGTTGCTCAAAAGGCAGAATAACTATTCCTTTATCCACATATTTTTCTATTGTTTTTATTCTCCCTTTTCCCCATGCCCATACTTGTGGTAAAATATAATATACTACTTTAACTCCTTGCTTTTTTGCAAATTTTGCGACTTTCAGGTTAAATCCGGGGTAATCTACAAGCACACACAAGTCGGGTTTTTCTTCCAATAAATGTTTATAAATAAGGTTTAATGCATTCCGTATTTTAAAAAACTTGGGTATAATTTCCAGAAAACCTATAACTGCGAGGTCTTTTATATCATATAAAAGATTAACTTTTTCCGCTCTTAATTTTTCCCCGCCGATGCCACTTATTTTTATGTCTGGTAGAAGTAATTTTAATTCTTTAACTACTTTTGCTGCGTGCAAGTCGCCGGAAATTTCGCCCGTTACAATAAGAAGTTTTTCCCCCATATTATTTAACGGATAACGTCGATAAGAGGTAGTACTTGTTTATAAAAAGATTGTAGCATCTTTTTGAGGGCCTACACATATTGCTACTACTTTTACATTCAGTAGTTCGCTAATTCTTTCAACATATTTTTTTGTTGCCGTTGGCAATTTGTTATATTCTCTTATTTCGGATATAGGTGTTTGCCAACCATCCAGTTCTTCATACACGGGTTGGATTTTGTACATCTGTTCCGGTAAAGCGAAGTTTGCTTCCGGAACATATTTAGTGCATATTTTAAGTTGTGAAAGTTCATCTAAAGTATCAAGTTTAGTTAGTACAATCTTTTTTATTCCATTTATCATTAACGCTCTTTTAAGGAGCACTATATCCAGCCACCCGCATCCTCTTGGTCTCCCTGTTGTAGCGCCATATTCTTTGCCGCGGGAACGAATAGCTTCTTCTATATCGGGAGCCATCGTCGTAGGCATCGGGCCTGCTCCTACGCGTGTAGTGTATGCTTTTGTTACGCCTATCACTTCATCTATACAAGTTGGACTTATGCCTAATCCTGTGCATGCGCCACCGGAATGTGGGTTTGATGAAGTAACATATGGATACGTTCCGTGGTCTATATCAAGTAATAATCCTTGCGCTCCTTCAAGCAACACTTCTTTTTTCTCCGCTATCCATTTATTCACAAGAGCAGTTGTATCGGTAATATAAGGAGCAAGTATTTCTCCGTATTTACAATATTGCTCATATATAGGTTGAAAGTCAGGCTCAGCAACAAGTGTTTTAAGCTTTTCCTTAAAAAACTCGGGATATAAAAGTTCTATCATTCGTATCCCTCTTCTTCCACATTTGTCTTCATAACAAGGACCTATACCTTTACGAGTAGTTCCGATTTTACCTGTAATATCATCTTTTGATTTATGATAAGGCATAACAATATGCGCAGAATCACTAATGAAAAATCTTTTACCTGCTTTAAATCCATATTTTTCAAGAGTTGTTAACTCATTTATAAGCGCTTCGGGATCAATAACCACTCCGTTACCAATTACACACATCGTGTTTGGATATATAATTCCACAAGGTACAAGATGAAAAACAACGGTATTGCCATCAATAATTAAAGTATGCCCTGCATTTGCTCCACCCTGGTACCTTGCAACTACATATGCGGATTTTGAAAAAAGTTCTATAATTCTTCCTTTGCCTTCGTCGCCAAACTGAGTCCCGACAATAACTTTAACCATATATTTAGTTTTTATTTACTCTACAAAAATAAAAGAAGAAAAATTAATATGTAGTAGCACCTGGAATTATATAGTTCGCAGGAGGGGAAGATTCTCCAGTTACTCTTACTTCATAATGAAGATGAGGACCCGTTGAACGTCCTGTATTTCCTATATAACCTATGACTTCGTTTCTATTTATTTTTTGAGAAAGATTGACTTTAGTGCGCGAAAGATGTCCGTATAAAGTTCTATATCCGAAACCATGGTCAATTTCTATGCACAAACCAAGGCTTCCCGCATTTTCAACTCTTGTGATTACGCCCGCTGCAGTTGCTAAAACAGGGGTTCCTACATTATTTGCAATATCCATACCCGAGTGAAATTCACCCTGCCCTCCCATTCTACGCCATCCAAAGTTTGAAGTAATTTCTCCTTGCGCGGGCCAGACAGAGGGAGTGGCATTAAGTATTTTCTCCGTTCTGTTAATTGAATGAG
>JBAZNK010000032.1 GCA_041649255.1 bacterium | reverse complement strand
CCGTTCTCCGCATTGAGTTTTCTGAATAAAACCTCTACAACGAAGTCTAAAGCTGCCTTAAGCCTCTCCTCTTTATCTTCCCCTGTATATTCAATGAATTCTATGCGTAAATCTTTGCTTTTTTGTTTTTTACTTGATTTTTTCATCTTATCTCCAATACCAACGATAAAAATTATCCGGGCAACTAATTCTGAAAAGGGCTTATTGTCTGAGCTTTTATTATGTTACTTTATCAAAATCAGTTTTCTTTATTCCTTTATAATTCCATGCAATGTATTCTTAATTTTTTTTGCAAGGGAAAAGTTGATTAATCAATCCCTGACGCAGCGGATGCTAAAGCCACCCTTCTTGAAGCCGCCGCCGCTACGTCCCACACCAGCGCTATCGTAGCCCATATAACGGTACCACGCACACGTCGCAACGTCCTCCGTAGCCGACCACCAGTAATCGTAGTTTCCCATACCGAAGAACACACCATTGCTGACGCGACAACCACCCGGAAGCGCCGAAAAACCACTTTCATTGGTTGCTCCGGTGTTAGGGATTGCCCAAAGCGTTGTGCAATTTTCTTTCAGTTTCCCGCCTGCTACGCTATCGCCACCAAAATAGTTGGTAAGGATTGTCCATTCACTATCAGCAGGTATATGCCAGCCAACAGGACACGTATTATGACTGTCTGCTACTGCATACCAATTATACAAACGACCATAAGTATCGACCTTAGCCGGAATATTATTATAATTGCAATACGCTCCGCTTGTTAAACTAATCCATTGAGTGCCGTCAGTAACATTAGGTATGCTTGAAGCATCTCGGTATTTAGTAGTTTTAAGGTTTTCTGCCATCCATACCTTTGTGCCTATTTGTACTACAGCGTAATGGTTGCTGTCGGCATCCGTGCAATCCACAAAATTAAATGTCACTGTTTGAGTTTGGGTTGGAACAAGCATAAATATAGTGCGGTAAATACCAGATTTCCCCGTTATCTTCAACCTGTCACCTGTCGTATATTGCATATTAATTACTGATTTATCGCTTTTCGAACTTTTCGTCTTTGTTTTATTTGAAGCTGTACTTTGTTTATCTAGACTTGACGTTATTCCAACATATCTTATTTCAGTCTGCCCCAGTCGAGATAAATTATTGCTTACTATTTTCGCCACATAGGAATAGTTATCCGACTTTATTTTCAAAAGATATATGCCACTGTTAAGTCCGCTTAAGCTGTATGTATGATGTCCTTTTGGCAATAATCCTTGTGTTTGCAAAATTCTTTTTCCTGTTATGTCATATAGGTTAAGGGTTGTTTTGCCCGGGACAGTTGCTTCAAAATCTACTGAACAATTGCCTGTCATCGGGTTCGGATAGATATGCATATTATTATCTACAATGGGATTCAAATCTGATTCGCTTATTCCTAACACTTCAAGCTGTAATGTATCGCTTCCGCTAAGGGTTGTATCGGTGCATTGCGTTAGATTTTCTACTTTTACGGAATCAACAGTCGTGCTTGCTCCCGTTCCTGCAAAACTGATTTGATAATTCTGCGCATAGGTTTGTGTTGTCGCAAAAACCAACAAAAAAAATATGGAACATCCCGCCCTGGCGGTGACTGTAATTATTTTCATCTTTTCTCCCTTATCTCATTAAGATTAGTTTCTTGGTGGATTTGTAGTTGCTCCCTTTATTACCAATGATATCCCCAAACAGCTCCGGCAATAGGTAAAATGATAGTTGCCGGTACGCCAATGTTCGATGAGCCACTACCATACCAACATGCTGTACCAAATAATGCTCCAACGGTAGCTCCTAAAAAAGATTTCCAATAAGACCCTTCGTCCTCAAAACGGTTACCTGCAATTATAACACCTTCAGGAATTCCTAAAAGAATACCAATGACAGGCGGACCGCCTATTAGAAACTTCATACTTGTACTCGTAACCTCAACGCCACCATTACAAGCCCACATGCCAATGCTTATTACGTATCCCATCATTAATCCCATTGTGCCACCTAAAATGCCACCTATTGTCTCTACAGGATATTTAAAAGATATAGGTTTCCTTTCTATGTTATTCTCATTTGTATCTGCTGTTTGCAATAAACTGAAATTCAATAAGTTGTTTGTAGCTTTAGGATGAAATCCAATATCTGCCGATACGCATACAGGTAAAAGCAAAATTAACATTCCTACAAGTAATATAGAATATTTTTTTATAATTTCCCCTTACCCAAATACTTTCTTAGTTTTAGATTTAGATTTGTAATAATTCAAGCCCTCTTTATCTAATCCTTTATAGAAATAATCTATAATATCTTTATCGTATCCATAGAAAAGCGTAGATATGTATGTAGTCCCTTTCTTCTGGAGCAATATAATATATTTCTGACCATCAATATTCTGGTTGTGTATTCTATCAGCGCTACCACTATAGTCTTTACCAACTCTACCTATACATTTACGTTTAGGGTTCCCTTTTTCATCAATTTCCAAGGATTGTGACTTCCAAATGTTTCCTGCATACGGTTTGCTCTCAATAATAATTATAGAATCAGCAAATACTCCTTTAACTACCGTATCAACTTTTGTTTTATAAATGTCCACGGAAACATCCCAGTGACGAACCCACCCGCTATCGCTTCCACTGGTAATGAGAGAATCTTTTTTCGTAATAACTTTTGTTGAACAAGAGAGGACATTTCCTACAATTACTAAATTAGCATCAAGGTATCTCTGGGCATGGTCTGTGACTTTTTCAACAGCAAAGCCGGAAGAATAAAATGTTATCCCTAAAATCACATAAAATAAAGCATTCTTTTTCATAGTTTTTTTCTATCTCATTAAAACGAGTTTCTTAGTAGATTTATAGTTGCCGGCGGCAAATCTTACAAAATAGATACCAGCAGAAAGTCCCATTGCATTAAAACTAACATCATAACTACCGGCTTCCTTCTCTCCGTTCACTAATGTCTTTAACGGTCTGCCGGTAATATCATAAATCTTCAGTAAAACCTTAGTTTTCACCGGTATCTGATAGAAAATTGTTGTAGTCCGAATAAATGGATTTTGAGTTGTTTTTATCTTTGGTATCCTATCTTTTAATCCTGCACTTTCTTCAATCCCTGTTAAATTAAAGTCAATATTTGGAGTAGTATTCGGCATTGTAACAGAGACTAAATTAGCAGTGCTTGAATCAGGTTTTTGATTGTACCATAAAGTTTTATAACCTTTTCTTTCTGCACTGATTTTGTAAGTCCCTGTTCTTAAATTTTTTATACTATATTTACCATCCGAACCTGTAGAATCTTCAAATTCCCAATCCCACCCTTCCCATGGACTTATATAAAGATAGGTTTTAATTCTTACGCTATCTAATGGTAACATAGAACTTCCATATACAGTTCCGGTAATTCTCCCGCAGTTTTCCATAGTAAAATTAATATTCAATACCGAATCCGGTGCAGTTATAAGAACAGACTCTGCAACAGACCAATTGTTTTTATCGTTATACCATTCAAAAGTATGGATTGTATCTTTTTTAATCAATGTATCACTATACCAGCAATTTGGAAGAGCCCATAATTTATAATACCCGTTTGGCAAATTTTCAATTGTATAATTTCCCGTTGAGTCACTAAACCCATCAGTTATGTATTCGCCAGAATTTGTATTGAATGCTGAAACAAAAACATACGGGATTGGTCCCTTAGCGCCGCAAATCTGTCCTTTTATTTTTCCTCCAACATATAAATTAAAATTAACATTCTTGGTAGTATCAGGAATAATTACACTTACCATATCTGCTGAATTCCAATCAGATTTATTATTCCAGTAAAGGTCAGCGTATCCTTCGTAAGAAGTTGTTACTTTATAATTTCCCGTAGGCAATCCAATAAAAATATAATAGCCTGTCGAGTCGGTCTGCGCCCATTTAATATATTTCTTACTATATGCATCGTAAACACTCAAATGTACATCAGCAAGAGGCCCTTTGGCACTGGCAATGTATCCCGAAATACATCCCCCCATTTCTAAGTCAAAATTAATATTTTTTGCTGTATCCGGAGCAATTACATTTACTAAATCTGCATTTGCAAAATCCGGTTTGTTATTATACCATTTGTTTAAATAACCGTTGTAATTCTCTGTTCTAATCTTATAGCTTCCTGTTGATAAACTACCGGCAATATAATAACCATTTGTGTTCGTATAACCCATAGAAACTAATTCTCCATCAATTGAGTTACAAAGCGAAACAAATATCTCATTTAGTGGCCCTTTATTGCCCGTAATGTATCCCGAAATACATCCACCCATTTCCAATTCAAAATTAATATTTTTCGCTGTATCGGGATAAGATACGGTTATTACATCTGCACTCCCTGCATCAAATTTATTATTATACCATATATCCTCTTGTCTTACTATACCATATGCTCCTCCCCAAGTTCTTAATTTGCAACTGGTAAAATCAAGCGGGACATCTGCACCACAAATCGTATAGTGCCCTAAAGAATCAGTTTCCCATGCATCCAAGCACCAAAACCCAGGGTAGGAGTCATTAATATCGCGAACTCTTATTGATACTCCTTTTAGCGGATTTCCATATTTGTCTGTTACGGTGCCAGTTATGTAGCCAAGCGTATCTTTGCTTTTAGTAGACAAGATGTTCTTCCTTATTTGAGGTGTCTTTTCGGAGAATGGGACAAGCGCATTTTGTCTTTCTTCTGTTTGGTTTTCTATTGTGCTGTGCCTCGTTTTAAGCCAAGAAGGAGCTTCTTTAGCAAATGGGAAAACAGAACTTACACTTAAAATTACAGTTAAAATAAAAATCATATTATTTCTCTCCTATTTATTGTATCAATACAAGTTTCTTCACAATCTTCTGCTCTCCTGCATTCAACTTCAGGAAATAAACCCCCGACGGATAATTCTTTGCATTCAGAGTTAGGTTATAACTCCCTGCGGGTTTTTCTTTGTTAATAAGAGTTTGGACGGGTCTGCCGGTAAGGTCGTAGATTGAGAGCGAGACTTTGGATTTTGTTGGCAAATAATAACTGATAACAGTTGATTTGATAAACGGATTTTGAGAGAGTTCTAATTTTGGATTTTGGATTGGGGATTGCGGAAAGGAGGGCTCTTCAACGCCTTCTGTATCTACTAACACCCACAAAGTAGCGTCTGCACCGCAACTGACATAAATCCTGCCGGTGCTATCATTTACGGATATAGATACGGGCCGTTTACCTACGCTAAGCACTTGAATTACCGAATCTGTTAACCCGTCAATTACCGAAATGTTGTCGTCTTCCATACTTGGAGCATATATTTTATTTATTTTTGAATTTATTCCAAGTCTAATATTCGTTGTTATGCCCATCTGCTCTTCAGTGCCAATTTTAATTGTTTTTATGATTGAATTGCTTATCCCGTCTATTATAAAAACATCTCCTTCCCGGGTTGTTAAATATATATGATTAGTATTAGAATTTACAAGAATACCTGTAGCCCCACCACCAATTACTATGCTATCAACAACTAAGCCTGTCGGCTCATATATTACTAATAAAACGCTAACATGCAAATCACGGCGCGATGTTACGTATAGATAATTAGTCGTAGGATTTATAGAGATACAATCGGTACTAATTTCTATTGTATCTATTACAGAATTATTTGTCCCGTCTATTACCGAAATTACACTCCCTGATGTTACATATACACGGTTAGCAAGCGGGTTTACGCAAATACGTTTCGGATGATTAGGAACTTTTATTGTGCCCGTAATTAAATTACTTGTCCCATCCATTACTAAAACAGAGTTGCTATCATAAATTGCCGTATATATCTTATTAGTATTTGGATTCACGGCAATATCTCCCGAATAACTTTCTAGTTTTACTTTAGTTAGAACCGAATTATCTATTCCGTTTATAACTGCAATACTGTCCCAAATAGCAAGGTATGTATAATTAGTAGTCAGATTTGTAGCTACACCTGAAATAGTATTTCCAACCGATATGGTATCTACAACTGAATTACTTATCCCATCTATTGCCACTATCGTGTTTAGCATAGTAGCCGCGTATATATAATTAGTATGGGGATTTACAGCGACACGCCCAATGCTGTAAGTAACTTCTACGGTATCTATTACTGTATTGCTTGTCCCGTTTATTACAAAAATACCATCATAGTTTTGTCCTGATACGTATATACGATTAGTATTTGGGTTTATATCAATGAACTCAAGGCATTTAATGATATTGATTTTATTTATTACCGAATCATTTGTTCCATCTATCACGGAAACGCTGCTATCCGAATAACTTGTTGCATATATTCTATTGGTGTTTGGATTTACGCAAATGCCATAAACATTATTGGGTAATATTGTATCTATAATTGAATTATTTGCTCCGTTTATTGATAAAACAAAATTTCCACCTATATATATGCGATTAGTAACGGGATTTACAGCAATTCCTCCGTGAGGGTTATTATTGACTTCTATCGTATCTATTATTAAATTAGTTGTTCCGTTTATCACAAAAATAGTATTATCATCAGAGTTTGTTACATAAATACGATTAGTAGCAGAGTTTACGCCAATACTATGTCCATAACTTGAATTTCCGACGGGTATTTTAGCCGTAACCGAATTACTTCCCCCATCCATTACGAAAACAGTATCATTCGTATCTGCCGCATATATATGGTTAGTAAGCGGGTTTACAGCAACGGCATAAGGATATTTTCCAACGTCTATCGTAGTTATAACAGAATTGTTTGACCCATTTATTACTGAAACATTGTTGCTATACCAATTGGTTGTATATACACGATTAGTCGCTGAATCTACCGCAAGATTCCACGGTAAAAGTCCATTTCCTGCCGGCAAGCCAAAATTCAGAGTATCAACAACTACGATTTTTGAGAATGCAATCATTGGAAGAAATAATCCGATTACTGAAAATAAAGTATTTTTTTTCATAATTTTCCTATTTCATCAAGATTAACTTCTTTGTCTCCTTGAAATCCCCGGCATTAAGTTTTGCAAAGTAAATCCCCTTAGCAATTTTATAGTCATTTATATTGATTGTATGATCCCCTGCTTTTTGAGTTCCTGAATACATAGTTTGGACTAATCTACCAGATATGTCATATAGAGTTAAACTTACAGTTGCTTTCTCAGGCAATCCATATTTAATCATGCTATTGCCAAAAGATGGATTGGGACAAATCGCTAAGTTTGTCTTTATATTTTCTATTTTCTTCTCTTCTATACCAAATTTCAGTGAATCAGTAAGGAATGGTTTATAATAGACTATTCCCCTTGTAGAGTCGTCATAGAAGTCCCAGATTTTCATATCAATAGTATCAGTGTTATTTGTTGCCCAGTAATTGTAACGGGCATTTATATTACTCCTACTATAATTACAAACTGCATGTCCACCAGCATATAGGTTGTTACTATCAATAAAAGCACTATCCTGACACGTTATAGCGCGATATGCATTATCTATTATAGTATTGTACTTGACTACAAGCAAACCACCAAGGCTACAAATACTACCCCCATAAAGGGCATGATTTCCTATAAGAATATTATTATTAATAGTGATATCCCCATCACTACAAATACCTCCACCACTGGCACTCGCAAAGTTTCCTATAATAGTATTTTTACTGATTGTTGGCAACCCACAATTCCAAATAGCACCACCACTCATAGCTGAGTCTTCTGTAAAAGTATTTTCGATAATAGTTGGAGAACCATAAGTATAAATACCCCCACCCCCTAAATTAGTAAAGTTTTTTGTGATGGTATTATGCTCAATTAGTAGTGAACTGGCAATTTTGTCATATATAGCGGAGCCTCCGGCATACTCAATCCTACAATAACAGAGATGCCCAGTAGACCCATCTCTAAATCGGATTTGAGCCCATCTTTCATTCCCATTGCGAGTTATAAAAATTGAATCCGTAATTATTCCTATTGCATTCAATGTCCCATACACATCTATATACTTCATTGAATCCAATTTCACTTCTACACCATGCTCAATTGTCAGGGTATCAAATGGCTCTATGCATATATTTCCCACAACTATATACGGACTGCCTGTTGTATCCCATACCGTATTTGTGCTAATATTTCCACTGACATAAGTGGTATCTGCTTTAATTGGTATGCTGGATAGGATTCCAAGTATCCCCATAACAAGCAAGTAAGTTTTTTTCATAGTTTTTTTCCTATTTCATTCACACTCCATCTTTTGTATCCCGCATGTTTCCTACCACCACGGGCAGGCATTTCCTGTTTATTTTATTACTCCATTTTCTCCGGATTTAGTCCTATATCCATAAAGAACATTTCCTTTCAGCATATCTACCCAATATTCCCATTCTTCTCCTGTTTTCTTCCTTACTAAATACAATTTACAAGCAAGATAATAATTAACTGTAGAATCCATAACTCGTTCTTCTGGTAAACTTGCTATAACGTCAGCTTTAGGAAGTATAAATACCTCTATGCTATCTCTTAATTTAATTTTCTCTTTGGCATCAATTTTAGGGAATATAAACACCCCATTATCGTTAATTTCACTATAATCATAGGGAACATCCTCTATTAAATGTTTCTTTGCTACCTCAAAGGCTTGTGTTTGGGAAATAGAAGGAGTGGCAGGAATATTAATGTTGGAATAAAAACGTCCACCAAAAGAACATATTCTGCCATCATGGTAAATCTGAGTGCCTAATATCCACCCATGAGTATAAACTGGTATTCCACGATATATTTGGTCATAGAGAATGTTCCGAAAAACCATCCAGTGAGCTAAATTTTCGTAATAAGTAGAATCTTTATAAGGTTTTCTTAAAACCAATTCATCAAAATCTATGTTCATAAACTCCTTATAATCTTCTAAAGAATTTTTAACAAGCTTATCAATTTCTTTCGTACTCATTGTGCTCAACTGAGAAAATGATACTCCATATTTTTTTTCAATGTTTATCTTTAACCCACCCACTCCTGTTATAATTCCTCCTCTCTTTTGTATTTCAAGAGTATCTCCTTTTTTATCCACAATTTTTTCTATCGTTTCGCCTCTGTCTCCTGTCCACACTCCTGTTATCATTCCTTCTGACTTTACTATTTTAACAGTATCTCCTTTTTTTTCCACTGTCGCACCAGTATTTGCTCCCCATAGTTTGTAACCGGTAACTATGCCCAAAAACATTACCGCTAAAATTATTAACGCAACTTTTCTATGCGACATTTTTCTTACAGGAGATTTATTTTCTCTTATCTAATCCTTTATAGAAATCTATAATATCTTTATCATATCTTCTGAAAAGTGTAGACGTGTAAGTAGTATCTTTTTTTTGGAGTAATGCGATACACTTCGTCTTGCTTGTGACATACCACGAACCATTTATTCTGTCAGGAGTGTTAAAAAAGTCTTTGACGGTTTTGGTTACAAAAACAGGTTTTCCTCTTGCATCACGTCCCGTGAATTTAGATTTCAGAATGTTTCTGTAAGAAGGACTCCGGACGATAATTATAGAATCAGCAAAGACTCCTTTAATCACACTATCCACTTTTATGTTATAAATATCTGTAACAGTAGTATAATGGCTAATATCTGCGGTATCACTTCCGGGAATAGATAAAGACTCATCTTGAATGACTTTCGTTGTGCAAGAGAGAGCGGTTCCTATAGTTACCAAATCAGCGCTAAGGTATTTTTCGGCATGTTCGTTTTGAAAACTCGGGACGGTATATCCTGTTAGTTGAACACCCGGTTGAATGATTACTTGTATATCTTCATCAGGCTCAAAATTTTTTAGTTCCCATTTAATTTTACCATCTTTGGTTAATATATAATCTTCAGGGACGATTGAAAAAATATCACCTTTTTTGTAACACTTATTTAAATCAATTGTTATATTTGCTTTTCCTATTGGACCTTTCCAGCCTGCGCCTGTTTCTAATATATAACTTATAACATGATGCGTACCGGCACTCCACATTGAAGGGTAA
>JBAZNK010000031.1 GCA_041649255.1 bacterium | reverse complement strand
ATACCCGAGTGAAATTCACCCTGCCCTCCCATTCTACGCCATCCAAAGTTTGAAGTAATTTCTCCTTGCGCGGGCCAGACAGAGGGAGTGGCATTAAGTATTTTCTCCGTTCTGTTAATTGAATGAGATAGTTCATCAAAGCTATGTGATATAAAGTCAGTCCTGTTTTTTAATGACTGTAAAGATTCCGTTAATTTATCTATGACGCCAATAGAAGACCATTGAATTTTTGGTCCTCCAACTCCCAACTTCTCTATGTCTTCATCCAGAGTATCCAATCCCCATACTAATCTATTTTTATTATCTATATTAACAAGGGAATCCAATTGTATATTCAAAATATTTATATTATTCACCATTTTTTGTACTGAATCCGTAAGTTGTTCGTTTTTCTTTTTTTGTTTAAAAAAGTGAGCTTTATGAATGCTGGAATGAACAAACTGAAAGACTGTAAACGTAGAACTCAGAAACGTACAGACAAAAATACTTGTTGCAACGACAATGTGAACAAGGTTAATCCTTATAACTTTCTCGCCGATGCAGATAGTCCAGTATTTCATAGATTTATAGATTAAAACTAAAAATACCGAATTTCTATCTGATTGTCAAGAAAAATTAACAAGTTGGCATTATAAGTCCTTAAGCGATAAACCCGTCTCAGTCGGATTATAGCAAGTCCGCCTGAGACGGATTCAGCCTACCCATTTGTAAATTAGCCCTTCTCACTACCAACATATCGAAGAGCACAATCACCGCCAAGGCGGGATGTTCCAGATATTCCATTTGAAATTGTGCCTACATTTTTACAACATCTTTGCCATGCGATAACCAAACAGACCCACTAAAAGAATCGGCGGGCATGCGGGCGAAGCACCCACGGAGAGATTTCGTATCAGAACATAGCGCATCCCTAGAAAAACTATTTTGGGCTAAAACCCGGGAGAATTGTTTGAAATTTGCCGTATACCCACGCGCTAAAGGACGGGGTAATTTAATCGGGAAAAAGAAGTAAACATTTTTATTTTATGCTTGACAGTTTAAAAAGAATAAATAAACTGGCTTACCTTTTTTTCTTTTTTTAGGAAGATTTAAAGGATATGTATGTGTAAATATCCAGCTGTGCTGGATAAGCTAGAGTAAGTCTGCGAAACAGACAACTCTACCTAAATGAACGAATCTTTTGCTTCGTTGGTGATTCTTGTCCCTATAATAGGCGCGTTTACCATTCCTTTGTTCGCAAAAATATCTCCCCGTATGCGGGTTCTTGCGGCGACAATAATTGCTTTTGCTACCTCTTTGCTGGCTATGTCGTTAATTCCTTTCGTTATCGGAGGCAATGAATTTATACTACGAAAACCACTGATTCTTGGGTTTGATTTTGTTCTTATAATTGATGCTTTATCCGTTTTTATGTCCATTGCAGCTTCTTTCATAGGAGCGCTAATCGTCCTGTATTCCGCAGGTTATATCAGCCACGAAGAAAACCAAACCGAATATTATTTTATGGTTCTTCTTTTCATAGGGTCAATGATGGGGTTGGTTTATTCCGCAAATCTTATATTTATGTATATTTTCTGGGAAATTACCGCTATCTGCAGCTGGAGATTAATCGGTTTTTACAGGATAAAAGAATTCGTCGTTAAGGCGAATAAAGCTTTCTTAATAACCTTCCTTGGAGCAGTAGTTATGCTGCTCGGGTTTATACTTATTTATAGCCAGACAAATTCTTTTGACTTGACTGAAATGCGTGGGGTAATGGTTCCCGGGATGGCAGTTCTTCTTATTCTTATAGGTATGTTTTCGAAATCCGCAACGTTGCCCTTACATACATGGTTGCCGGATGCAGGTATCGCACCGTCAACGGTTACATCTCTTCTGCACGCAGCCGTGCTGGTCAAAATCGGAGTTTATGCGTATGCCCGTATTTTCTGCTGGACGTTCCAGATGCCAGATATGTGGTACCAGGTTATACCGGTTATCGTAATTATTTCAAGTCTTGTTGCCGCAGGCGCAGCACTTGTTGAAAACGACTTAAAAAGAATACTTGCTTACTCAACCGTAAGTCAGATAGGTTATATTTTTCTTGGGTTATCAACTATGAATCCGATTGGGATTGCCGGAGCCGTATTATTCTTATTGATGCACGGTCTGGCAAAAGGTGGATTATTCTTGTGCGCGGGAATAGTTGAACATAATACCCACAAAAGAGATATAAGAGAACTCGGCGGGTTAATAAAGACGATGCCAATTACGGCTATTTGCTTTTTAATATGCGCGCTTTCGGTTATCGGGATTCCTCCGTTCGGAGGGTTCTTTTCGAAATTTATGGTCATTATGGGAGCGATTAAGGCGGGTCAATTCTGGATTGCAGGGTTAGGATTGTTTATCGCCGTTTTGACTGCAGTTTATCTTTTCAGAGTATTTAATATGGTTTTCCTTGGGCAAACAAAATTTGACGTGCCGGAAAAAACGAAATCTATGTTATTTGTCGTTATAGTTCTTGCGGGTTGCTCACTTCTTGCCGGGATATTTGTTAGTTACCCGATGAAGTTGGTTAACGTAGCAACCTCAGAAATTACGAGTTGGTTAACGCCATGGCTAACAGCACAACACTATTAAAATGAAAGAAAAAGAAAATTTTTGGACGCAGATAAACAGGATAAAAAAAGAAAAATTGAGAGTAAAGAGTTAAGAGTTTAAAAAACGGATGACAGAATACAGAAAGATTAGCCCAGCAGAGCTGGATAGGTATCTCTAAGGACTTCGTCCAAGAGCTTCCTAAAAAAGATAAAACAGAAATGATTGACGCAGAGAACAGAAAGATTTATAAATGTTAAATTATGAATAATACATTATTAATATCTATACTTTTACCGGTTGCATTTGCGGTAATTGTATTCTTAACACCTTCTAAGTTAAGGTTATTAAGAGACGCCTTCTCCTTTATAGGGGCATCTATAATTTTGTGTCTTGGATTTTATTTGTTTGGAGTTAAAAACGCAGAACTTAATATCCCATGGTTGGGAATGGACATCAATTTTGATTTAAGATTATATCATTTTAACAGCTTAATTATAATGGCAGTCAGCGTGTTCCTTTTCTTAATAACCATTTATTCGTTCGTCAAAATGAAGGAACATTCCAGAGCGCGTGAGTATTATACGTATTTATTTTTAACTGTGGCTTTTGTAAACGGCGCGGTTCTGGCAAATAATTTCGTTCTTCTGGTTTTCTTCTGGGAAAGCTTACTTGTTACGCTTTACGGACTTATCGCAATAGGCAACAAAGAAGCTTATAAAACAGCATTAAAGAGTTTCATATTAGTTGGTCTTTGTGATTTTTGTATGATTTTAGGAATTGGCATTTTATGGTATTTGACAGGCAGTTTGAATATGCCAATAGCTCAATTGGAAACATCTTCAAGCGGACTGGCAGCGGTCAGTTGTGTTCTTATGTTGATAGGTGCGCTTGGGAAAGCAGGCGTAATGCCATTCCATACGTGGATACCGGATGCGGCTACGGATGCGCCGGTAACGGTTATGGCTTTTATAATTACGGTTATAGATAAGATGTTAGGTATTTATTTATTTGTAAGAATAAGCCTTGATTTTTTCGTTATTGGTATGAACAGCGCATTATCAGTGTTCCTTATGATACTCGGGGCTTTGACAATAATATTCGCCCTGTTTATGACTTTTGTCCAGAATAATTTAAAGAGAATGCTTGCTTACCAGAGTATCGGAGAAGTGGGATATATGATACTTGGAATCGGTTCTGCAACGCCAATTGGCATTGCAGGAGGCATTTTCTATATGCTTAATCAAACGTTGTTCAAGGGCGGATTATTTCTTAGCGCAGGTTCTATTGAGCATAGAACGGGAACGACGGACTTCGATAAATTGGGTGGGTTAAAAAACAAAATGCCACTTACAATGATAGGATTTGTTATATGCGCGGTTGCGTGCTGCGGACTCTGGCCGTTTAACGGGTTTGTATCGGAAGAGATGGTTATGCACGGAGCGAAAGAAACGGGGTATATGATTTTTATGATTGCGGCGTGGATTGGGACAGTGCTAACGGCGGCTTCTATGCTTAAAGCCGGACAATCAATATTCTGGGGAAAAGAAAGTAAAGAATTATCTAAAGTAAAAGAAAGCGAACTTTTAATCACTTTGCCTATAATTGTGCTTGCTTTATTATGTATTGTATTTGGTATTCATAATTATTTGCCAATCGTTATGTTTGTAGAACCAATTTTTTATGGCTATGCCGGATTCTTGGAACATTCGGGGTTTACTGCGCATAGTCTTAATTTCTTTAATCCTGTGGCTATTACCTCTTTCGTATGTCTTTTATTGGGAGTAATTGTTTATCGGTACGGCTGGAGTAAAAACAATAAAACTGCGGCTCTTTCTTCGGAAACGGTTCATAGTTTCCCGGTATTAAAGAATGTATATAATATGGCAGAAGCAAAAATATTTGACATTTATGAGCAGGGGCTAAAATTCTTAAAAGCATTAGGTTATATTTTGTATTATGGTGTTGACCGTGTCATAGACTTTATGTATGAGAAAATAATAGCCGGGACGGTAAGAGTAGTCGGGGCTATTTTAAGGTTTGCACATAACGGTTATTATGCAAATTATCTTGCATGGTGTATTGGCGGGTTAATTATAATTGTAGCAGTAATAAGTTTATTGAGTTAAAATAAATCAAACAGGGATTGAAAGAGAAATTAAAGAGATAAAAATGGGAAAGAAAGAAATAAAAATAACAGAGAGATTCTTCACTTCGTTCAGAATGACAAACGTGGGAATCAGTCAGAATAATAAATAGGGGGAAATTTGCTTTTTGTATTTATAATATTACCGCTTGTTGTAGCAGGAATAATGCCTTTGATAGGTAAGTTGTCTAAGAAGGTTGTTCCTGATTTACTGACTAACTTAACGACTTTCTTCCTTCTTGCTTATTCTGTAATCGTCGGCAAACAAATAATATTCAGCGGTGTATACACTACTAAATTCTCCTGGTTTGGCGAACCTATGAACATAAGTTTGTCTCTGGATGGTTTCAGTCTTTTGATGCTTGTTACGATTTCCGTAGTCAGTTTCTGTGTTACATTATTCTCTATTGATTATATGGAACATTATGGACACAAGGCAAACTATTATTCTCTACTTTTAATTATGATTGCGGGAATGAATGGGCTTGTTTTATCAACGGATTTGTTTACCATTTACGTATTTTTAGAAGTTGCGGCAATCGCTTCTTATGGTCTTGTAGCTTATGGACTCGGGCATAATGAGTTGGAAGCATCTTTCAAATATCTTATGCTTTCGGCAGTTGCGTCCGGGTTTGTCGTTCTTGGGATATCGATAATATTTGCCTGCACAGGCAGTTTAACTTTTAGCGAAGTTGCAATAGGAATACATCTTGTGAATGCAAAATATCTTGTAGGTTTTTGCACAGCTTTATTCCTTATGGGATTCGGCCTTAAAGCGGCACTTGTGCCGTTTCATGCATGGCTGCCGGATGCCCATCCTTCAGCGCCTGCTCCGATTTCGGCAATGCTTTCGGGAGTATTGATTAAAGTTTCCGGCGCTTACGCCATAATACGTATTTTCCTTAACGTATTTGGATTAAATTATGCCTTATCAACTGTCTTAATGTATCTCGGGCTCATATCGGTATTTGTCGGAGCAATCATTGCCATAGGGCAAAATGATATGAAGAGAATGCTCGCCTATTCTTCAATAAGCCAGATTGGCTACGTGTTTATCGGTATAGGTACAGGTTCCCCGTTAGGAATAATGGGAGGGCTGTTCCATATATTAAATCATGCTATTTTTAAATCTTTATTATTCTTAAATTCAGGTTCAATCGAGAGGTCAACCGGAACAAGAGAGTTGGATAAAATGGGCGGGTTGGCAAAACAAATGCCATTAACTGCAACGACAAATGCCATAGGCTCTTTGTCGGTAGCAGGAGTTCCTCCTTTTAACGGTTTCTGGAGCAAATTACTTATAATAATTGCTTTAGTCCAGACACAGCATTATGTTTTCGCAGTGCTTGCAATTCTGGGAAGCGTTATAACATTATGGTATTATTTGATTATTCAACGAAATGCTTTCTTTGGTAAGCCGGAAGAAATATGGAGAAACGTAAGGGAAGCTCCTTTCTGGATGTCCTTCGCAACCGTGATTCTTGCGTTGTTGTGTATTGTTATAGGAGTGACTTTCCCGTTTGTAATAAAAACGTTTCTTATACCGGCAACAAATATATTAGCGTCGGGAGTAAGCTATTTATATAACTTTTTAGGATATTAAAACTATGAACATATTTCTTCTTTGCGGATTAGTTTGTTTTTCGGCACTTGCCATTATTTTGCATAACTTGTTAAAATCCGCCATATGTCTTGGAGTAGCAAGTATATTTCTGGCGGTTTTGTTTTTCCGGATGGGCGCACCTTATGCCGGAGTGTTTGAGATTTCGGTTGTTGCGGGGTTGATTACGGTTTTATTTATCACAACTATCGTTCTTACAAAAAGACAGGGTGGAGTAAAAGAGAGCAAATTAACCAATATCTTTTTCCTTTTGTTCTTTGTTATATTTATTATGATAGATTTCTTTGTTATGAAGGGATTTATTGGAAATTTACCGAATATGCCCATCGGTTCACCCAATTTAGCAGAGAGCAACGATTTTAGCAAAGTCTTATGGCAATACAGAACATTTGATCTTGTGGGACAAATTTGCGCAATATTTGCAGGAGTTTTTTGTGTTCTTGCTTTATTCAGGAATAAAGGAGAAAAATAATGAGTAATCATTGGTTGTTAAATATGGGGTTTGTGGCAGCATTATTATTCATAGGAATATTCTGTCTTTTAACTATGAAAAATCTTATAAAGCTATTGATTGGCATTGAGATTATAGCAAAAGGGATTACACTTGCCCTGATTACTGCCGGGTTTGAAAGAAATAATGTTATGGTTACACAAAGTCTGGTAATAACTTTTATTGTGGTTGAAGTAAGCCTTCTTGCAACGGCTCTGGCATTAATAATAAATATTTATAGACATACTAAAAGTCTTAGTATAAGTAAGTTAACGAATCTAAGAGGATAAAATATGGATATTAAAAATATAAACATTGTTCTTTCTCCGGCGGTGGCTTTTGTTATATTTCTTGCCATATTTTATATATTTTATTTTATTATCGGGACATTGGCCCCAAAGACCAAAAAGATAGGCGGGAAACTTTCTACTTATGCTTGCGGAGAAGATATACAGGGGTATAAGGTTCAGTTTGGTTATAAATTATTTTTCTTTATCGCGATATTTTTTACGATTATGCATGTTGCAACTTTAGTCGTAGCAACCGTTCCTTCGGGACGAGTCGCATTATTCGGACTTTTATATCTTGGAATGATATTTTTGTCAGTATTAGCGTTAATTATAAGGAGATAAGATGCTTGCTCAATTAGTGCGTTGGTCACGAAAAAAATCGCCGTGGGTGTTACATTTAAATACGGGCGCTTGTAATGCCTGTGATATAGAAGTGTTGGCAGCTCTTATGCCGAGATTTGACCTTGAAAGATTTGGAGTTCAACTCAAGGGAACACCCCGTCATGCAGATGTAATAATTTGCACGGGACCAGTAACAAGACAAACCAAAGACAGGATAATCCGTGTATACGAACAGGTTCCTGACCCAAAATTCGTCGTTGCCGTTGGTGCCTGCGCAATGTCCGGTTGTGTGTATAGGGGATGTTATAATGTAATCGGCGGAATAGACCAGGTTATCCCGGTAAATGCGTATATCCCGGGCTGCCCGGTTAGACCGGATGCGTTTATAGACGGTGTCGTAAAATTATTAGGGTCATTATAATTGAGGTGAAAATGAACGAAGAAAAGATTATTGCTGCGATAAAAGAAAACTTAAAAGATAAAGTATTGGAAATAACAAATCCTTCTCCAAGGCGAATATTCTTTAAAGTAGATAAAAATAATTTATGCGAAGCAATCAGTATGCTAAAAGAAAAATTAGGATTTACTCATCTTGCAACTATTACGGGATTGGATAAAACCGACTCTTTTGAATTGTTATATCATTTTGCGGATGACACTAACGTAATTAATATCAGAGTTGCGATTTCACGGGAAAACCCGATAGTAAGTACCGTAACGGGAGTAATCCCGGGCGCAATCCTGTACGAAAGAGAGATTCAGGATATGTTCGGAATAAAAGTAGAAAACATACCGGACCCGAGGCCTCTTATAACGCCTGACGATTGGCCGGAAGGCGCATATCCGCTTCGTAAAGACTGGAAATATGAAAGGCCGGGGGAAACCATTCCGGGGGGGAAATAATGGAAGAATTTACCGTTCCTATTGGACCACAACATCCTGCTCTTAAAGAACCGATAAGTTTGCGTATGACTTTTGACGGGGAAGTGGTAAAACATGTTGATGTTCGTCTTGGCTACAATCATCGTGGAATGGAAAAAATGGCGGAAGAAAGGTCTTACATACAAAACTTATACCTCACGGAAAGAATTTGTGGAATATGCTCACACTCTCACACGACCTGCTTTGCGCAGGGCGTAGAAAAACTTATGGAAATAGAACCTCCGAGAAGAGGTTTATACATAAGAACATTGGTTGCGGAAATAGAAAGAGTCCATAGTCACTTGTTATGGCTCGGCGTTGCGGGTCACGAAGCCGGGTTTGACACTTTCTTTATGTACACATGGAGAGACCGTGAAATAGTTATGGACATTCTTGAAAGCATTTCCGGCAACCGTGTTCATTATGCAATAAATACTTTTGGCGGAGTAAGAAGAGATATTTCAGAAGCACAAAAACAAACAATTCTTGATTCGTTGGGTTTATTAAAACAAAGAACGGAATATTATACTGATATAGGAACAACAGAACCAACTTTTGTTGCAAGGATTAAAGGGGTCGGCAAATTATCAAAAGAGCTGGCGCTTTCTTTATGTGCGGTAGGGCCTACTTTACGTGCTTCTAACGTAAAGAGTGATGTCCGCAAAGATGACCCTTATGCAGTTTATAACGAGATTCCTTTTGAAGTGTGCACTGCCGATACAGGAGATGTTTTTGGTAGGGTTGTGGTAAGAGTTAATGAATTATTTGAATGTTATAAAATGATAGAGTTTATGCTTAAAAATTTACCTGCGGGCGATATAGCAGTAAAAGCCCCGAGAAGGGTTAAGGAAAACGAAGTTGTTAGCAGATACGAAGCACCCCGAGGAGAAAATCTTCATTACATCAAAAGCAACGGCACCGATAAACCGGAAAGGTTAAAAGTCAGAGCTCCGACTTTAGCCAATTATCCTGCTACAGTTGAGATGTTGAAAGGATGTTTTATTGCGGATATTCCTTTAATATTTGCGGCGATTGACCCTTGCATATGTTGTGCTGAGAGAATGGTAGAGCTTGTTAATGTAAAAAATGGCGAAGCAAGTGTGGTAAGTTTTAGCGATTTAAAAAAATTAGCTTCCGTACAATATAAAAAATGCGGTAACAAACCAGAACCGATTAGTATAGCCAAACAACTGCAAAAAATCAGAAGAAAGAGTTAATTATGGATATCTTAAAAACTTTGTTATATCTTTTTGTATACCCGGGATTATTATTTTTGTTAATCTATTCTACTTTTTGCGAGTGGTTTGACAGAAAACTTTACGCAAGATTCCAAAATCGTATGGGGCCTATGCATACAGGGCAATCCGGAATTCTGCAGCCGATAGCAGATATAATCAAACTTTTATTTAAGGAAGACATTGTTCCCGAAAAAGCTGATAAATCAATATTCTCCGCATTACCTGTATTCGGACTTGCAATTGTGTGCACTGCAGCTTTATATTTACCGGTATGGCATTATTGCACAAAGGTTTCTTTTAATTCTTTCCCGGGAGACTTGATAGTAGTTGCTTTCTTGTTAAGCTTGCCAACTTTGATTTTCTTTCTTGCAGGATGGCATTCAACTAACTTTTTTGCTACGATAGGCGCGGTTCGTGTTCTGACAATGCTTTTTGGATATGAAGTGCCTTTATTGCTTGCGCTTTTAAGTCCTGCAATTCTGGCTGATTCCTGGCGTTTATCTGAAATAGCAGCTTTTTATCAGGCGAATCCTTTCCTGTTGTTAGCGAATATACTAGGCTTTTGTATTGCCGTTATCACCTTACAGGCAAAACTCGAAAGAGTACCGTTTGATATACCTCATGCAGAGACCGAAATCGTTGGAGGAGTTTTTACGGAATATTCGGGTAAGAAATTAGCTTTCTTCAGGTTATTATCGGATATAGAAATGGTCGTAGGAGCGGGACTAATTGCCACTGTATTTATGGGCGGTTTTCCCGGGGGATTATGGTGGGGACTATTGAATTTTGTCATAAAGACAATGGTTATTATTTTCCTATTGTCTGCTATGAGAGCAGCATGTTCAAGAATCCGTATAGACCAGATGGTAAGTTTTAGCTGGCATTATTTGGCGCCATTAGCCGTACTTCAAATATTTATCGTTATAATCTTAAAAGGATTTCTAAGATGAAAATACAAATACTTGCTTTTTTACCGGAGTTATTAAAACATTTATTTAGAAAAACTGCTACGGTTGATTACCCCTTTCAGAAGTTAGTAGCCCCCGAAGGCTTCAGAGGAACGCCTGTTTTATATCCTGAGAAATGCATTGTGTGTAAAGCTTGTGTCCGTGATTGTCCTGCAGAAGCAATAGAAATCGTTCCCGTATCAGAAACCGAAAAGAAATTCAAGATGACAATTCACAATGACCGTTGTGTGCACTGCGCACAGTGCGTGGATTCCTGCCCAACCGATGCTATGGGAATGAACAAAGAATTCGAGCTTGCCGTTTTTGACAGACATAATTTGAAGATTGAGTATGTGTACGTAAAAAGCACTCCCTCCCCGAGAACAACTCCTACTCCAAACACGCCCAAAACATAAGGTCGGACTTCTAACTAATCTGTTTGTCGTTTTGTTCCGGTAAAACTTTAGGAATCAATATTTGCCTTACTCCATTATTAATTAAAAAATCTATCCATTTTTTTTCTTCATCCTGAGCAAGTCCTTTTGCAACAAAAAAACAAGATTTGTCTGAACTCTTCGATAAAATTTGTTCTATAAGATTTGTTATTATTTCTCTGTCCCCGGACATAATAAGCAATCCATTAATATAGATATTTTGTTCATTTGTTCCAAAATTTATTTCAGTTTTTTCAACTTTGAAATGCAGGAGAACGCCTTCGGTTGAGAATATCGGATGTTTAAGCAAAACCTCTTCCATTGAAACAGGAATAATAATGGAATCCTGCGTTATTAAGGTATCTATAGTAACCGCTCTTTTAATAAAATGCCAATGTTTACCGGATTGAGTTCCTGCTTGAATCGCAATAAAAAGCCAAAACAGCACAACTACAGTTATCCCACCCCAGACCCAAAAACTATTTTTATTTATCCCTTGCATTTGATATAAAATACAATTTAAAATCTATTTTGCAACTTTTTTAATAAAATATTATTTTAAAATAATCTATACCTACTCAAAAATCCTTACGGCCGTGTCTTTAGCGTTAAGTTATTGTTTATCAGGGAGTTACAGCTAATATCATCTCTAATCTATTGTATCCTCTGGAAAATAAAAATAAAAAAAATTAAAAATAATGCTTGACAAAGGTTTTAGATGTGTTAAAGCTCGAGACAGTTAATAAAGGAGGTGATTCACAAATGAATAAATCAGACCTTGTTGCCAGAATG
>JBAZNK010000030.1 GCA_041649255.1 bacterium | reverse complement strand
AAAAGGGCAGAGAGCCGTGAACGTAAATATGGATAAAAATAATAAAACCCTGATATTAATAGGTATAATGGTATGTTTATCGGTAATAGTCGGTATAACGGTGTTTGCGAGCAAAAGAAGAAGAAATCTAAGGGAAGAGGAATCCAGTGGGACTGGATACTAATCCCTAAGGAGTAAAACTCCTAAGGGCTTCGTATCATATTTATGTGGAATATAACAACTGAAACGCATTTTTCGGCAGCGCATCACTTAGACGGTTACCGTGGAAAATGCTGCGGGATGCACGGACATAATTTTAAGGTTAGCATTACGGTAGAAGCGACGAAACTCAAAAAAGAGGGATTTGGTATGGATTTTAGGGTGTTAAGACAAAAATTGGAAGAAGTAGTAAATTGCTTTGACCATAAGAACTTAAATGAATTGCCTGCGTTCAAAAAAATAAATCCAAGCGCCGAAAATATAGCAAAAATAATATGGGGCAGTATGAGTAAAAAACTTGATAAATCCGTAAAATTAAAAGAAATAAAAGTCTGGGAGTCCGAAAAGAATTTAGTAACTTATGTAGAATAAAAGGAGCATAATGGAAGACTTAAAAAATACGATAAATAAAACGGTAGATGCCATAAGAAAAGAGACTAAGATGAAACCGGAAATCGGTATAATACTTGGAACCGGGTTGGGCAGACTTGCCGGGTCAATAAAAGTGGAAACTTCAATCCCTTACAATAAGATACCTGATTTCCCTATTTCTACTGTAGAGTCCCACAAGGGCAGGTTATTATTTGGAACGCTTGGCGGGAAAAAAGTTGTAGCGATGCAGGGAAGGTTCCATTATTACGAGGGATATTCAATGCAAGAAGTTACTTTTCCCGTAAGAGTTTTAAAAGCTCTCGGGTGTAAAATTATGGTTGTATCAAATGCGGCCGGGGGAATAAACCCTTTGTTTAACAGGGGCGATGTAATGTTAATATCCGATCATATAAACTTTTTCCCGGAACATCCGTTAAGAGGGAAAAACGATGATTCAATTGGCCCCCGTTTTCCCGATATGTTAAATATCTATGACAGAGATTTATTGGCATTAGCAGAAAAAGTAGCGCTTGAGCAAAGAATACCAGTGAGAAAAGGGGTTTATTTAGGGTTACAGGGACCATGTTTTGAAACGCCTGCAGAATACAGAATGATTAAAATATTGGGCGCGGATGCAGTTGGAATGTCAACCGTTCCTGAAGTTATTGTAGCAAGGCATTGTGGGCTTAAAGTAATAGGAATGTCAATAATTACGGATATGGGGTTGCCGGATATTCTTGAACCTGTATCAGCTGCAGTGGTTATAAAAGCTGCAAATGAGGCAGAACCAAAATTAGCAAAACTTGTTGAAGCAATCGTCAGCAAGCTGAATAAGTTGGACTAATTAAGCAAGCTCGATAAGTCCAACTAATAATTAAGGAGGTTTAATGAAAAGAATAGAAACTGTACTATTATTGGCAGTTTTATGCAGTAGCTGTGCGAAACATACGTCAATAGCCAGACTTGAGCCGGAGAAAGCTTTTGAACAGGCAAAAAAAGAATATAAGCTTAAACATTATGATAAAGCAATAGAGAAGTTCAGGTCCGTAATTTTCGAATCTCCTGCCGGCAAATGGACTGAAGAATCGCAGTATCTGCTCGCGAGGTCAAGTTATTTAAAAAAGAATTATGTTCAGGCGGAGACAGAGTATGATTTTTTTATAAACACTTATCCAAATTCGAGGTTTATGCAGAAGGCAGAATATGAGCTTGCCGTATGTTATTTTAAGCATTCACCTCCATTTTATCTTGAACAGACTGCGACTATAAAGGCGATGCAGGAGTTGGATAAATTTATTGCAAAATATCCCGATAGTGAATATAAGGCTAAAATAGAGAAGAACAAAAAGAGATGTATAGATAAGCTTGTTAGAAAAGATTTACAAACTGCAAAACTGTATTTAAAGATAGGGAAAACTAAGTCTGCAAATATATATTTGAAATCGATACAGGAAACTTATCCAGAAAATTCATATTCTGAAGAAGTAATAATGTTACTTGCAAAGTGTCCAAAATAGAATAATTCTCTGTGCGCGACATAACTTGGAAACAATATTTATTTTAACTCTAGTATTAGCATCTGCGACACCCGTAATACCTGTAGCATTAGCAGCGTCTGTAGATTCCCTAGAATCCTTAAAAATATCTCCCAAAATTACCGATAGTGTCTATGTTTCACCTAAGGTGGACAGCCAGATTCTCTCTCAAAAAAACGAAAAGAAAGACGGGCAGGCGAGAACTTCCACTTATAAAGGGGACACTTTAGTTTATATGTGGGATGATAAGATAATATGGTTAAAAGGGGATGCCAACATAAAGACTCCTGAAGTAAGAGCAAATGCGGACACAATAAAATATGAATTGAATAATGAAATTGTTACAATATGGGGAAACCCGGTATTATGGGTTGGAAGCCAGGATTCAATTACGGGTAGGAGGATGAAATATAATTTGAAAACGGAGCAGGGTATTATTTTAGATGGCAGGACGAAAATGGACAAGGGGTGGTTTGAAGGAAGAATCATAAGGAAAGTAGATACAAGTGCATTAAATATAGATTATGGAAAATTCACAACCTGTGACAGAAGACCGCCTCATTATTATTTTTGGGCAAGAGAATTAAAGGTATATGTGGACGATATGATTTATTTAAAACCGCTTGTATTTTTTGTAGGAGAGATACCTCTTTTTGCGGCACCTTTCTGGTGGTTCCCAATTAAAAAAGGCAGGCAATCCGGGTGGCTGCATCTCCCTAAAGTAGGTACTTCATCGGATAAGGGAAAATACATACAAAATTTATCTTATTATTGGGTAACGAATAAATATTCGGATATTACGGCTACGGTTAATTATTTTGAGATACAGGGATTACAAAGTTTAATTGAAGGGAGATGGGTTTTCTCGCAGTATTCAAGCGGAGGATTGAATGGGTCATATATAAAAGAGAAACAGGGAAATGAACGCTGGACTATGCAAATAAACCATTCTCAGAGAATGGCGTCAAGAATGTCATTAATCGTAAAAGGAAATTTTGAAAGCGATAGAAAGTATACGTCTGATTATAGCGATACGACAGTAGTAAAACTTGATAAAATAATTGACTCATATTTATCTATGAATAAGTCCTGGGACAGGGCTTCCGTTAACTTAATCGTCAGGGAAAGAAAAAATTTAGACGATACGATAGGAAACAGTATCCAGAGAACAGCCCCGGGGATAACTTATGGATTAACGCCTATTCGTATTTTTAAGGGGTATTTTTCTTATTCGGGAGGCATATCAAACTTAAAATCGGGCGCTTTAGATTATCAACAAACATGGGACAATAACACAGCATTTAGTCTTCCATTTAATGTTTTTAGATATATTGTAATTTCGCCATCTACGGGACATAATTATAGTTTTAAGAAACCAATTCCAAATGTAAAACCTTACCATTCAAGATATAGTGTAACGGCTTCTACAAATATATATGGAAAGTCCATTTTCAAGCCTGAAATCAGGCATATAAGTTCTCCTAATATCAGTTTTTCATTAATAGATACTACAAAATATTTTTCATTTGGCTTGAATAATGAATTCCAGATGCTATATGGTGAGAAAAAGGTTAGTCTTGGGGCAATAAATCTATCGGGGAGTCGTGATTTTATAAATAATAAATTTAATAACATAAACATTTATGCTTCTTCGAGAGCGATACCGTTGATAGATTTGCAGGCATATTCTACTTATAAAACCGCTGAAAAGGAATTTAAGTTTGACCGTTTAACGGTGGGTTCAAGTTTGATGCGTAGAACTTTTAATCTTTCTACAACTTATAACTGGGTCCCGGATACGCTCGAAGAAAAGAAGAGTATATGGGGAACGATTAACGTTAATTTGACAAGAAACTGGAAAGCATCAATGGCAAGAAGATATGACATTGTCCATAAGAATACGGTAGAGGAAAGCTATTCGTTGTACAGGGATTTACATTGTTGGGATATAACATTTAGTTTCAATAAATATGCAGAAATTTGGAAGTACAACGTCCAGATAAAATTAAAAGCGCTCCCCGAGATAAAGTATGAGAAACATTATGAGTCTGAAACGGGTGAGTAGTAAAGATTTGGGATAAATACGGAAAAAACGAAAATTTTTCACCGCCCCGCCTGTTTCGGGGTAAACTCCGACGCAAAGTTCGCAGAGAAAGGAATAAAAGAAGAAAAATGTCACCACAGAGTATACAGAGCCTGGTCCGCCTCAGGCGGAGATAGGTTGGAGAAATACTACTTAAGTCGGAAACTCCAACTAAAAAAACAGAATTTAGGAATTAAAAGAAAATAGAATACAGATTAAAAACATAGAGGACGCAGAGAACAAGAACAGAGAATACAGAGAACGGAAAGTTTAGAGTTAAAAAAAATGGAGAGAACTTTTTTACACCAAACCGCTGTCAAAATGGAATAATACATGGATTATAGGCTTATTGGTATAATACCAACTAAGCTAACTAAGCAGATTGTTAGCAAGTTGGTATTAGATAAAATTCCTGACAAGAGCGGTGTTTATTTAATGAAGGATGGGGAAGGTAAGATTATATATGTTGGCAAGGCGAAGTGTTTGAAGAACCGTGTCCAATCGTATTTTAGCGTTACTGCGGATTACAAATCAAGTATAATCGCATCTAAAGTTAAGGATATAGATTACGTCATTACAAACTCGGAGATAGAGGCATTAATACTTGAGGCAAACCTTATAAAACTTCATTTGCCAAGATATAACATCAGGCTGAAGGACGACAAAAAATATCCATACATAAAGATAACTATCAATGAAGAGTTCCCGCGTGTTTTTTCAACGAGAGACGTAAGAGACAGAAGCGCCGTATATTTTGGGCCTTATACCGACGTAAAAAGTATGAAACGCGCAATAAAATATGTGAGAAATATATTTCCTGTGCGTAGTTGCAAGGGAAAGTTCCCAACCCGTTCCTGTCTTAATTATCATCTTGGAAAATGTTCTGCTCCGTGTGAGGGGAAAATCACTAAAGAAGAATATATGGAGTTTGTGAATAATATAATGGCTTTTTTGTCAGGCAAGTCGGATGAGTTAGAACTAAAGCTTAAATCCGGCATAGATAGGCTTTCGAAAGAATTGAAATTTGAGGAAGCCGGAAAAACAAGAGACAGGTTGAAAAACTTACAATCCATTACAAATAAGCAAAGAGTGGTTTTTGACGATAATATAAATATGGATGTATTTGGGTTGGAAAGTGTAGAACATTATGGATGTATTGTTCTTATAATTATCCGTAACGGTAAAATAGTGGGAACGGAACATTATATGTTACATATCCCTATAAATACCCTACAAGGAGAAATAATAAGGGCATTTATTTTGCAGTATTACAAAAATGCGCCATTCCTGCCTTCTAAAATATTAACGGAGGATATAGAAGAAAAGGAGAATTTGGAAAGTTGGTTAAAGGTAAAAATTGTATTCCCGGGTACGGATGAACTAAAAGACTTAATAAAATTTGCGAAGCAGAATGCGAGTTTTTGGCTGACTACGGGTAGGACGGAAAAACTTCCGGGATCAATTGTGGAATTACAGAAGGTGTTGAAATTAAGTAAATTACCCGTAAAAATAGAAGCCTTTGATATTTCCAATTTAGGGGATAAATATGCGGTCGGGTCGTCGGTTGCGTTTCAAAACGGGAGAAAATCGGTTTCGGGATATAGGAGATACAGGATAAAAACCGTAAAAGGAGTAGATGATGTCGGTATGATGAAGGAAATTGTTTCCCGTAGAATAAAGCACGGAAAGTTACCCGACCTTATATTAGTTGACGGGGGAACGGGTCAAACCCGCGCAGCAAGAGAATGTGTGCCTGAGGATATTCCTGTTTTTGGTTTGGCAAAAAAGTTTGAACAAATACATACGCCGGAAGGAAAAATAATATCTCTTCCGAAAGGGTCTATTTCACTCAGGTTGCTTCAACAAATAAGAAACGAAGCGCATAGATTTGCGATATCGTATCATAAGAAAATAAGAGACAAGATTGTAAAAATTTGAGAGTGAAAACTAGTAAAAAACAAAAAGAAAATAGAATAACATTAAACCACAAGATTCCACACGATTTACACAAGACTAATAAAGATAATAAAAAACAAATTATAGCCACGGATGGACACGGATTTCCACGGATTAGCACAGAGGAGTTAAGAGTAGATAGTAGAAAGTAGGTAGTAAAAAGGGAACTGAAAAAGAATGGAGAGAGAAGATTATTGTTTGGCATTTAATACCCTTTATGGATGGTTGACGATATATGCTACGGATAAAGGGATTAAAGAAATAAAATTCGGTAAGCAGTGTGTTAAAAACTCTGATAAAGAAAAATCTCCTGTATTGTATAAATTAAAAGAAGACATATTGACTTATCTTGATGGAAATAAAAAACGAAAAAGTTTTGAGTATTCGCTTGATGTGAAATTTAGTAATTTTCAGTTAAAATTATTTAAGGCATTAAAAAAGAATGTTTCTTATGGCGAAACGATTAGTTACAAGGAATTAGCGAATAGGATAAAAAGTTCTCCCCGCGCCTGTGGACAGGCGCTTGGCTCAAATCCACTGCCGATAATAATTCCCTGCCATCGTGTAATACAGAAAAACGGTGAATTAGGTGGTTTTGGCGGCGGGATTAAATGGAAAAAAGCGTTGATTGATCTGGAAAGGGTTTAGAAAAAAAGAACGGAATTTGTGTAATAGTAGAATAGTTAATAATAAGAATCGGGGTTATAGCCGTATTTCGATTCTCTTTTTGGCAGAGAAAATTTTTGGTATACGGTTTTATTTAATTCCTGTAAAAATGGGGAAGGCTGGAGAACGTTAGTAATCATATAATTTCTTGTCGTTGTCATCGGGTAAGTCAGGATAAGGTGCATTTTAGCTCTTGTCGTGGCGACATAAAATAAACGTCTTTCTTCTTCATATTGTTCATCATTTTCATAAGCTTTTGATATGGGGAAAAGTCCATCGGACATTGATATAATAAAGACAACGTCCCATTCAAGTCCTTTTGCCCTGTGAACGGTGCTCAGAGTGAGTGCATTTGCTTCTTCTTTATGTTTTGGAATATCGATCTCTTCATTTGTTGCGGGTTCTTTTAATAATATTTCGGAAAGAAAATCGTCAGTGGATTCATATTGAAGGGCGTGTTGGGCAAGTTGTTTTATGTCATTTTCCCTGTCCTGGTAGTCCGTATAAGTGTAATGCAAGTATTCTATGTATCCTGCATCGGTTATTTTATCTATCATATCGGCGGGTCTGTCGTTTTCTTTTAACGTTTCTAATAGCTGGCAGAAAGAGTTCCAACTAGTTAAGGATTTCTTAGGTATAAATGGGGCATCTTTAACACACTCGTTATTTGTTTCGGATATTTTTTTCCAGATTTTTTGGGCATTGGATTCCCCGATTCCATCAAGCAGTTTCACTATTCTTTTGAATGCCAGTTCGTCAGTAGGATTAGCGATGAACTTCAGGTGAGATATAACATCTTTTATGTGCGCTCTTTCAAAGAATCTTACCCCGGACCTTATAATATAAGGCATTTTACATTTCAGCAGGTTCATTTCAAGTTCCATTGATTGAAAGTGCGCTCTGTATAATATGGCTATTTGTTTTAATTTTATGCCTTTATTCAGGAATTCGAATATTTGCTGGCATACGAATTCTGCCTGTTGGTAGGAGTCTTCGGTGGACACTATCATTGGGCGGTCGCCGTCTTTTTTTGTGCTTATGAGTCTTTTTTTGAATACGTCTTCGGTGTTTTTAACTATTTCATTTGCAAAAGACAGGACTTGCGGGCTGCTGCGGTAATTAGTTTCAAGTTTAAATACTTTTGCGTCAGGGTATTTTGTAGTAAAGTCTATTATATTTCTGTATTCTGCGCCTCTGAAAGAGTATATACTCTGGACTTCATCACCGACTACCATAATGTTTTTATGAGTGGAATTCATTTTATATATTATATCCAGCTGTAGTTTATTAGTATCCTGGTATTCATCTACGAGAATATATTTAAATTTATTCGTTATAGAGGATTTAACTTCGGGTATATCCAATAATTTATTCCAGTAAGTAAGCAAGTCATCAAAGTCCATTATATTTTGTTTTTTCTTTTTGGCGTCGTAAAGTTCGAGTACGGAAGATATTTCTTGCATATTATTTTTCAGGAAGGGATACCTGTCTTTTATAACCTGTTCGACCGGGATTAAGCAGTTCTGGGCTAAAGACAGGATTTCAATTAATATATCTGCCTTGGGGAATTTTGTTGATTTTATGTCTATGGAAAGTTCTTTGATACATTCTGTTGTGAGGGTTTTGCAGTCTTCCCTGTCAATTATGGTAAAATTGGATAGATAATTAATGTATCGCGCGTATTTTCTTAGAAACCTGTTTCCTATGTGATGGAAAGTTCCACCCCATATTTCTTTAGATTCCGCTCCTAATAATGAGTTAACCCTGTTTAACATTTCTGCGGCGGCTCTCTGGGTGAAAGTAAGAAGAATCATTTGATAAGGGGGAACTACTCTTTGTTCCAACAAATAAGCAGCTCTATAAGTAAGGACGCGTGTTTTACCGCTACCTGCGCCGGCGAGTACGAGTGAAGGACCGTCTTCCGCGGTGACGGCATTGTATTGCTGGGGATTTAGTTCGTTTTCGTAATCTATATTTTTGGCTTCAGGGGAGGGCATTTTTATACAACCTCTTCGTCTTGCTGTTTCCATGCGGGGTCAACGATGCATAAGAAAATCAAGTTTTTTTTGCCGATGTTTTTTATTTTCTGGATTGAGTTTGGAGGAATGTAAATTAGTTGTTCTTTGGAGACTTTCTTTTTTTCATTATTAATATACATTTCACCTGAGCCTTCTATAATATAGTATATTTCGGAGCTTTTTAATTTATGCGGGCGGGTAATTTCGCCGGGCTTGACTTTTGCGTGGGCAAGGCTGTACCGGAGTTTAAGTGTTTCTTTAAGTGGGTTTAGCAACTCTCTTAAAATGGCATTATCACCGGAAATTATTTCTTTACATTTTTTCAGTTCCTTTATAAACATAAGGAGTATGCTATGTTTCAGAGAGGTTTTTGTCAACTTTAAACATAGTTATTCGAAATTCGTATATTAGTTAAATGGGGAAAGCATTAAAATACTTAATAGATTAAAGCCTAATATTAGACTTGTATGAAATTTCTTTAACTTTCTTATTGACAATTTGCAATAAAAAACTATTATAACCAAATTATTATGAAAGCGCAAATTCAAGCGAAAACGATTTTTATTTTACTTGCCACGATACTTGCGGCATGGCAACTCTCTTATACCGTAAGGTTTTTTAAGCTTACTCCCGAGCAGGAAGAGAATATGACGGAGAAGCAGCTTAAAACTCTTCACACTAAGGCGATAAAGCTTGGATTGGATTTGCAGGGTGGAGTTCATTTAGTTTTAAAGGGAAAAGATAAAGAATTATCTAATGATGAAACTCAAGGGGCTCTTGGGGTTTTAAGAAACAGAATCGACCAGTTTGGCGTATCCGAACCGCAGATTGCAAAGCAGGGATCAAACCGTATAAGCGTTGATTTGCCAGGTGTTGTAGACGTGCAAAGGGCAAAAGAGATTATAGGAAAGACTGCCCAGTTAGAATTCAGGCTTGTAGAGAAGCCGGAATTCACAATGGAAATCATAAAGAAGATAGATGAGTATGTATATAAATACTATAAAGGTGCGGTAAAAGACACTTCAAGTTTAGCTTTAAAAGATACTTCAGTCATTAATAGTATATTCAAAGACAGCGCAAGCGACAGTTTTGAAGTACTCGAGAATCCCGTTCTTTCTTTGATGGGGAATGGTTACATAACGGATACGGATATTCCGGAACTTAAGAAATATCTTAGTACGCCCGGGGTGTCGGAACTTATACCTTCGGACGACGAATTTTTATGGAGTAAGATAGAAGAAGTTGAATATGAAAAACGTGCAGAGCTTTTACTTGTAAAGAAAGAAGCCTGTCTCAAGGGAGATGCGATCGTTGATGCGCAACCCGGGATAGGGACCAACAAGAATTCTGCGGGAGCAAGGACGGATTTAACGATGACAGGAAAAGCAAAAAAAGAATGGGCGCGAATAACAGGCGCAAACGTAAATCGTCGTATTGCAATTGTTATGGATGAGGTTGTGCAATCTGCCCCGGTAGTAATAGAGAGAATTGGTGGTGGAAAATCCCAGATAGATATGGGAACGTCTCCATTTAAAGAAGCACAAGACCTTGCGCTTATAATCCGCGCAGGAAAATTACCGGCTCCTCTTGAAATTGTTGAAGAGAGAACGGTAGGTCCGGCGCTTGGGAAAGATTCCATAAGAGCAGGAATGAAATCTATGCTTATCAGTTCACTCGTAGTCGTGTTATTTATGCTTTTCTATTATAAAGGTTGTGGTTTATTGGCGGATTTTGCATTATTCTTTAACATATTCTACTTGCTTGCAATATTATCTGCGTTCAAGGCAACACTTACTATGCCGGGTCTTGCGGGTATTGCATTAACGGTAGGAATGGGTGTGGATGCAAATATCCTTATATACGAACGTATAAAAGAAGAAATGAGAGCAGGTAAAACGGTGAGGGCTGCAATTGATGCAGGATATGCAAGAGCTTTCAGCGCAATATTTGACTCTAACGTTACTACCTTAATTGCAGCGATTGTACTTTATTACTTTGGTATAGGTCCGGTGAAAGGATTTGGTATTACACTAGCAATAGGAGTTATTGCCAACTTATTTACTGCAATCGTAATAACAAAAGTAGTACTTGATGTCATAACATTAAAAGGGGCAAAAAGGCTTTCGATATGATAAATATATTTAAGAATACGAAATATGATTTTATCGGGAAAAGAAAATTTGCGTATATTCTTTCATTGGCAATAATTATCCCGGGTATAGTATCTTTTATAGTAAAAGGCGGTCCTAAGTACGGTATAGATTTTACCGGTGGTTCACTTGTAAGGTTACATTTTGAACAACCTATCCCAATAAGTGATTTAAGAGCAAAGTTATCCCAGATGGGATTTAAGGAAGCTGTTATACAGGAAGAAAAGGGAACCAAATATGATTATTTAATAAGAACATATCCGAAAGAAGGTATAGGAAATGAAATATGCAAGCTCTTTACTCCATCGCCGACCGTGGTTCAAGAAGACCTTGTTGGTCCTGCAATTTCAGAAAATTTCAGACAAAAAGCTATCTGGGTTGTCTTATTGTGCTGGGCGTGTATGCTTATATATATATGGATAAGATTCCAGTTTAGATGGGGTGTATGCGCAGTTATATCCATTGTTCATGACTTAATTCTTACCGCGGGTTTATTATCTATTTTAAATAAAGAATTTACTGCAAGCATATTAGCAGCATTGCTAACGATAATAGGTTATTCCATAAATGACTCTATAGTAATATCCGACAGAATAAGAGAGAACAAGAGGCTACTCAGAAAAGTTTCTCTTACGGACCTCGTAAATACTTCAGTAAACGAAACATTGTCAAGAACAGTAATTACGGGATTATCCACAATGTTTGTCTTGGTCATTCTTTTCTTTTTCGGCGGGCCTGTAATTCATGATTTTGCGTTTACAATGCTTATAGGTATCGTTGTCGGGACGTATTCTTCCGTTTATGTAGTTTCTGCTCTTGTAGTTGATTGGGACTTATGGTCTTCTAAAAAGAAAATTGCCGCCAAAAACTCCAAGTAAGGTTTTATTTCTGCAAAGTAAAATAGTAACCACGAGATTCCACAGATTAACACGAGATTACAAAAGAGTAAAGATACGCTACGCTTCTGGATAACAAAGCCCTAAATAAATTAAGGGTTTGTAATCGCTACGCTCAGAATGACAGAGAAGTGAACTTACCAAATAAGACAATAAGCAAATATGGATTATTGCAGAGAAGAGAGAAGCGAAAAGTTATAATATTTATTTAAGGATGAGGAGCAATATAGAACTTATTACAAGCGTAGCGAGGGTAATTGGGGCGCAGACTTTCAAGTAATTGAAAAATGTAATTTTATATCCCCGTTTTTCTGCTAAGCCGGCGGTTACGATATTTGCCGAGGCTCCGACTAACGTTCCATTTCCGCCCAAGCAGGCGCCAAGCGAAAGTGCCCACCATAAAGTATTTCCTGCACCGGGAATGGTATGGGTTAGATAAGCAACTATTGGAAGCATTGTTGCGGTAAACGGGATATTATCTATTATACTTGAAGCAATGCCCGACACCCAAATAATTAATAGAATAGCAACCGTAAGGTTCCCGCCCGATAGTTTGTTTACCGAATTGGCAATCATTTGTATTAAACCCGTGTTTTCTGCGGCTCCGACAACAATAAACAACATCATAAAAAATATTAGTGTAGGCCATTCGACTTCTTTTTCCAGTACTTCAACGATATTTACTTTGCTTATCATAAGTAAAAGGGATGCTCCGACCAAAGCGGCAATACTAACTTCCATATGTAAAAATCCGTGAGTTATAAACATAAGAATTACAATGCCTAAAACGATTAAGCTTTTCTTGAGTAATTGACTGTCGGTTATTTTGTATTCTTCTTTTAGTTTTTTCAGAAGTTCGTCAACATTTTCTATTTTTGCTTTCGCATATTCTTTTCCAAAGTAAAACTTTATCAGAACCAGTAGTACAATCATACAAACTATTATTATAGGTGTAAGGTGGACTACAAACTGATTAAAAGTGAGTCCCGCATAAGAGCCAATCATAATGTTTGGAGGATCGCCGATAAGGGTAGCTGTGCCGCCCATATTTGAAGCCATAATTTCAGGGAGTAGGAAGCTAAACGGATTTATTCCAAGAATCATTGTAATTTCAAGGGTAACCGGGGCGATAAGAAGCATAGTCGTTACATTATCCAAAAAAGCTGACACTATTGCCGTAATAACGCTAAGAAGAATTACCAGAGTTAAAATATTTCCTTTTGCAAGTTGGTAGGATTTATAAGCAAGCCACTGGAAGACACCCGTGATTTTCATTATGCCGACGATAATCATCATCCCGAAGAGGAGAAAAATTACATTAAGGTCAATAGCTTTCATAGCATCTTCGAAAGAGATAACAAAGTAGCCATTATTGAATGAACCGAAAGTATATGTGACGAGAAGTATGAGAGCTGCTCCAAGAGAGGCGGCTAATGTTCTGTGACATAAATCAAATCCGATAAGTAGATAAACGAGAAGTAATATGATAACGGATATATAAAAAGCAGGTCCTAAAGTATGGTTAATTGTAATATCAGAGAACAAGGAATAAGTGCCTTCTTTATAAGCTAATTTAGATTTTTCTATCTCTAATTTATTGTTATTATAAGTAGGTTTTGAAGTTTTAATTTCAATGTTATTGAAATCTTGTAAACTATCGATTTGAAAGATAAAGTTTCCCTCGGAAGATGTTTTTTCTGTTTTATAATACTTGCCGTCAATGGAAATATCTATTTCTGCGTCAGAGATGTTTTTTTTGTAAGAGTCAAATACCCTACCTGAAATAT
>JBAZNK010000029.1 GCA_041649255.1 bacterium | reverse complement strand
CTGGGGAATTGATGTCAATCCGGAAACAAATAAAATATATCGTACAAATTGCCAGAGTAACACTATTTCTGTAATAAGCGGGTCAACAGATTCGGTAATAGCTACTATCCTTGCTGGTAGAATGCCTTATGGTATTGATGTAAATCCCATAACCAATAAGGTATATGTTACAAGTTGGGGGTTTAATGATGTCTCCATAATAGATGCTCTAAATAATGTTGTAACTGCAAACATAAAAGTGGGAATATCGCCTATGGGGATAAAAGGAAATTTCACAACCAATAAAATATATGTTACAAATACGGGGAGTGAGAATGTTTCTGTTATAAATGCTTCAACTAATTCTTTAATAAAAAATATATATATTGGAAAGTGGCCTGGAGATGTTGCCGTAAATCCAAATACCAATAAAGTTTATATTTCAAGGGATGACCATAATGTTTCGGTAATAGATGGGTTAACTGATTCCGTACTGAAAACTATAAGTATTAATGGAAGATCCGAAGGAATAGCCGTAAATACGTCAACTAATAAAGTATATGTAGCAAATCTTGACAGTGCTATTCTTGTAATGAATGGCTCAACAGATTCAATAATAAAAATTGTAGGAGAAGGCAAAAAATGGCCTCACAGCATAGGTGTTAATCCGCAAACTAACAAAATATATGTTACAACCGGGGAAGGGAATCTTCTTGTAATAGATGGAGCCATCGATTCGCTTATAAAAACTATAAAAGTCGGTGAGTATCCCTGGGGAATTGGCATAAGTTCAAAGATAAACAGAATCTATGTTGCAAATACCGATACTACTATTTCCGTAATAGACGGAACTACTGATTCGGTAATACAAAAGGTTACTGTCGGAAGGTGCCCTTGGTTTATCGCTGTAAATGACAGTACAGGAAGGATTTATGTGCCCTGTCTTTTTGACGGCACAGTTTGGGTATTAGTAGATACGAAAGGAGTGGAGGAGAACATATCATCAATAGCACAGGGGATTGCTACGCTCCTGATAACTAAGAATCCTTTTATTAAGTCAACAATCATCAGTTATTATTTGCCAACAAAATCCAAAGTCTCGCTCTCAATCTACGATATTACTGGCAGACCCGCCCAAACCCTTATCAATGAAATCAAACCCGCCGGGAGTTATAATTTAACTCTGAACGCAAAGAATTATCCGTCAGGGGTTTATTTCCTGAAGCTGAATGCAGGGGAGCAAAAGATTGTGAAAAAACTGGTGTTGATACAGTAAATAAAGAGAGGGGAAAATGAAAAGTTTTAAAATATATTTTATAATAGGGATTTTGGGGGTTCTTCTAACGAACTCTGTTTTTGCAAAAGAAACTCGCAAACCTTGGTTTATGGAAAGATTCGGGAGGTTAAACGAAAGACAAAATATTCAGAATAATATTTTGAAAAACGAAGACAGCAAATTTCTTAAAAGTAATGATACACTTGGAACTATTATGGGGACTGTTGCCGACAATTACGGAAACCCATTAAAAGGTATAGAATTTGAAGTTCATAATCTTGAAGGTAATCATAGTTGGAGCAGTGGAAACTGGAAAACCGATTCTTTAGGACAATACACTATTCATAGTTTAAATATACCTTTTGTTAGTTGTAAACTTAAAACAGTAAATTCAACGGGATATATTGATGAATGGTACAATAATAAATATGACATAGATAGTGCCAATATAATAAATGTAACTTTTCCTGATACGATGAGAAATATTAATTTTGAGTTGTCTCGCGGTGGGTATATATCAGGATACATTACTTCTAATAAGGGAAGTCCGCTTAAAAATGTAAGGGTTTATATTTATGACACTAATATTAAAGATTACTATATGTCCGAAACTACCACTGATTCAAACGGTTATTATATTATAACTTATGCTCTTCTTACAGGAAATTATAAAGTTCGAACATATAACGAAGAAAGTTATGTTGACCTTTATTGGAACAATAAGTCTAATTGGAATGAAGCAAATACGGTAAGTGTAACTGCTCCCGATACTGCTAAAAACATTAATTTCAACTTATATATGGGAGCAAAAATTAAAGGGAAAGTATACGGGACAAAAGGAGTTCTTGAAGGCGTAGACATTGTCGCGTTTAATACAAATTCAGGGGAATGGATGGAGACCGGAGAAACTGATTCTACTGGGAATTATGTTATTACTAATTTACCAACAGGCTGTTATAAACTTTGGGCTTCTCCTAACATTTGGAATGATACGGTTCATGCATTTGAATGGTACAACAATAAAAATAATTGGCAAACCGCTGACTCTATATATGTAACTGTCCCCGATTCAGTTTTGAATATCGATTTTAATCTTGAAAAGAATGGAATTATTACAGGGACTGTTTATGGGGCATCACCGATAGATAGCGCTAGAGTTTCAGCGTGGTTTTATTTGAATAGTTGGTATAATTGGTTATCCGTTAGTAGTAAAACAGGCATTGACGGCACATATAAATTAATAAACCTTCGTACAGGAGATTACAAGGTATCTGCTTCTAAAACAGGATATGAAACAAGATGGTATAATGACGCCCCTGACTCTGCAAGTGCAGACCTTGTTTCTGTTACAATGCCAAATACCACACCTAATATTGACTTTAATTTAACGGGTATTGAAGAGAGTGCAGGACTAAAAGATAGAGTACCAAAGATAAAAACAACTCAAAATCCATTTATTCGGACCACAACGATTTCCTATCAGATACCGATGAAAACTAAGGTTTTACTGAAAATTTATGATATTACCGGTAGACCGGTAAAGACATTAGTGAACGGGGAGAAAGAAGCCGGTAGTTATGATGTTAGTTTTAATGCAATAGGACTTTCTGCTGGTATCTATTTTGTAAGATTTGCCGCCGGCAACTACAAATCCACTAAGAAACTTGTCTTAATGAGATAGGGGAGAAAAGATGAAAAACATAAAAAGAATAAATATACGTACTATTTTGTTGTTGGCAGGTATTCTTTGCTGGGTTATTGGAATGTTATGTCTTAATGGAAATAATGGTTTTGGTGCGTTGGCTTGGTGTTTTATAGGAGCAATGTGTATTGTTATAGTTATCCTTATAAAAGTCTTTAGAAGTTTGATAAGATGAGTTGCTGACAGCAAAATAAAGCTTAAATTTAGTTAACAGAGGATAATATTACTATCTTTTTAGGAAATAAGTAATTATGAGATTGTACCACAACTCAAGAAATATATATTACTAATATAAGATAGGAAACTTGTTATGAGTAATGGACAAATTTATTTTTGGCTAATTTGTATTGCAACTGGATTGATTGTTTTAATTTTAGGACTTAAAAGTCGATGCCCATCCTGCAAAAAATGGTGGGTAAGGGAATCTAATGGACGAGAAGAAATCGGGAGAGAGGGAGATTATAAAACAGTTAAGCGATATGATATTACACGAGATAAAAAAGGAAAAGAAATAAGTAGAACAGAAAGAAAAGAACAAGTTCATATTACGCGTGTTACATATAGGAATCATTATCAGTGTAAAAATTGTCATCATAAATGGACAACCATTTCAACTTCAGAATACGAGGGCTAAAATAAAATTTATTTCATATGGGGCAATTCCGGGGGACACAATACTTATTTCTATTCATTTGTATTGATAAAAGGAGTACTAATTTTCTCTCCCATCTATTAACTAAAATATTCCTATTTAATTCTCGATTAATTTTTCCCTTGCAAAAAAACAAGAGTATATTATTCTTTCCTAATGTCCATCAACTACATCACCCTAATAGACATCCAAAAAGGGATGCACGAAGAAAACAAAATGGTCATAATCCAATGCAGTAATTGCGAAGGCCAGAAAATCGGCAATCATATAGATTGGATAAAAGACCATATAAAGAATCCACAAGATTGTCCTCTACATAAATGCTCAGTTTGTAATGCAGAGACAAAGCTGAAAGAAAAGGATTTAGAGAAGATAAAAAAAACACTGGAAATATAAATATGAAGCGAAAAGTTGATAAAATATATTCAAAAGAACTAAAGAAATACAAGAAACAACTGTTAAATGCCTCCCCAAGAATCCTGACAGGACTTGAATACATAGAGAAAAATTATACAAAAAGAAATTTATCATTGGAAAAAATTGCATCTTATGTTAATATGCATTACAAAAGTTTCTCGTATCTCTGGGGAAATACAATGAAAGTTAGTTTGAAGCAATTTATAAATGACATTAGGATTGCAAAAGCAAAAGAATTGCTTATAAAAACAAGCCTTGATGCTGAGGATATTGCGAAAAAAATAGGACTTGCGCAAGATAACTTCTCTAGAGTTTTCAAAAATAAGGAACACACTACGCCTGTAGAATACAGGAAAAACCACAAGCTACAGATTTTTTATTCCTCTTTTGAAGAAAATGGTATGAATGATTAGATAATAAAAGTTATTTCAATTGCTTGAGTATCTGTTCCGCGCAGTATTTTCCGGATAACAGCATTCCTCCAAATATAGGTCCCATCCGTGGTGAGCCGTAAGCTGCATTTGCCGCCATTCCTGTTACCCATACTCCCGGGAATACTTCTTTCGTATTCTTAATAAGAGATTTTTCTCCAACGTCTGCCCACATTGAGCGTTCTCCTTCAATTCCACCGGAAGGAGTTGATAGCTTTTTCCCCGATTTTCTCTCTATAACTTTTAGAACCTCTGTCGGATGTCCGGTTGCCTCAATTACGTATTTTGACCTTATCGTTAAAGGATCAACATGTAAATTAGCAATTTGTGTTGCACTCCAGTTTAGTACAAGCCCTGTAACTCTGCCTTTTTGCAGCATAACGTCTTCTACGGATATCAGATTGAATATTTGCGTTCCTGCTTTTACTGCTGAACGTGTCAAACTGCTCACAGTTTCCACAGAACTTGCAGTATAATAGCCATGTTTCCATTTTTTTGTATCAATATCAAATTCTTCCAGTATTTGCCTGCCTTCTTCCTGAACCACAATTTCGTTAAACATCATCCCACCACCCCACATTCCCCCGCCTACTGAAAGATGACGTTCAAAAAGCGCTACCTTTTTATGCTTTCTGGCAAGATAAAAGGCAGCAGTAAGTCCGGAAGGACCTGCGCCTGCAATGGCAACATCCACGTCAAGCGAGGCAATTAACTTTTTCATATACCTTTCTATGATTGCTTCTGAAATTTTTATATCATCTAATTGCATTTGTCCTCCTTTATAATTTCTCAATCAGCTCTTTTAATAATCTTCTATGACAATACTCGTCGGATTTTTCCCAACAAAGCAAGGTTACTGCCTTTTCCCCTGACAATTCGGCTATCTTTCTAATTGATTGCTGTCTCTCGGGATTCTCCATCTCACATCTGTACCTTTTTTCATATTCTCCCCAGTTAATCTTGTGTTCAGTCCAGTCATTCAATAGTTCTGTGCTTGGGCCCAGTTCTTTTATCCACCTATCTACATTAGCCTTTGGGACACCTCTTGGCCATTTCCTCATAACGAGGATTCTTATCCCGTCTTCTGGGGTTTTAGTATCATAAACTGATTTAGTTTTCAGCATATCTTATTTTTCTGTATTTTGTTATTCCTTTTCTTCTATTATTGAATCTATGAATTCTATTACTCTTTTCTCAATTTTGTCTCGTATTTCCCTAAATTCTTCTATGGATTTCCCTTTTAGGCTTGGTATTTCCCATTCAATTCTTTTCGCTCCCGGATAGAATGGGCACATATCTTTACATCCCATAGTAATAATGTAATCAAACTTTGGTATTGATAATTGACCAAAACCTTTTGATATTTGAGATGATATGTCTATTCTTTTTTCTTTCATAACCTTTACTGCAATTGGACTAATCACTCCTGAAGGGCTTGAGCCCGCACTATAAGCATCCACTGTATCAACAGCATACGCTTTTGCGAATCCTTCCGCCATTTGACTGCGGCAAGCATTCTCTATACAAACAAAAAGTACTGTCTTTTTTTTCATCTTATCCCTCTTTTTACCCTTGGTGTTTATTTTATTATAAAAATGTTTAGCGTCAATAAAAAAGTATATTCTGATTCAAGACAACAAGCTTTCCCACAAAAATTAACTCGAGATCATTCTTATTTAATTTAGCTTGCAAAAATTATCCTACACTAAAATGAGAACTTCGAAGAATGGGAACTTCCATTCCCATTTTTCACATATCCTTTGTCATTCATTGAGTTCGGGTAAATTACAAATCAATAAATGGGAACAGTAGTTCCCATTTTATAATTTCGCGCTTAATTCTATTTTTAAAATAAACTCCCGTAATCTATTTATATACGCATAAGAACAGGTTATTTCAGAAAAGTCCCTTATTTTGGCATACAAATTGCTATATTTGCATTAATAGGATATTGTTTTTTAAAAAAAGCAAAGCAGTAAACAAATGTGGATGAATGTCTGTAAATATAGATATATGCAAAGGCTTTTTTCTTGACAAGAGTTGAAACGAGAAATTCAATATCCCGTTTAATTTATTTCTTGACTTAATAAAATTATGCAGATATATAGAAATTGAAATCTGTAGAAATCAAAAAATTAATCAAGAGGGGGAAGAATGAAAAATTATATAAGAGCTTTTATACTTTTTGTAGGTATAAGCGGGTTATCATCTACTCTGCATGCTACCCGTATTACACCGGTTGATGGCAGCACGTACACTAACTATGCCCATCATGTCATTGCCACCTATAATTCATACGGCTTGACTGAATATATTCATCTGCAAAGTGCAATAGGAGCTGCGGGCTATATTGATACAATATGGTTTGAGTGCCAGAATAATCCTACCTCTCCTTTAAGTGATATTGTAATCTACTTAGGCAACACAAGCAAAACCACTTTTACAAGTACCAGCGACTGGATAACCTCCGGAAATCTGACTCAAGTATACAGTGGAAGTGTATCACTTGCTTCAGGATGGAATGCAATAGTCTTGCAGACACCTTTTTATTATAATAATGATAGTAATTTAGTTGTTATGATAGATAACAATCACGGCTCAATTCCTGCTACAAAACCATTCTGGTATTATGCCTCTTCAACAAACAGACATATATATAAAACTTCATACAGTAATATTGACCCGACTAATCCGGGGACAGCTTCAGGATATAATTCAGAAATATCCAGCTTCAGGATAAACGTTACTCCACCATATATACACGTAACTTATCCTAATGCAAGCGGCATATCATTATCCAGAGGCGAGCAATATAATATAACGTGGACAAGCCTTGGCGTAGAAAGAGTAAAGATAGACTTATACAGAGGTGCTAACCCTGACGCTCAACATTCTATCATAGTAGCCGGCACTTCAGCATCCAGCGGCTCATATAGCTGGACAATATCATCAGACCAGGCTCCACGCACCGATTATAAAGTAAAAATCTCAGATTCAACAAGCGGTTCACCAAACGATATGAGTGATAATACGTTTACTATTCTTGGCTATACTAATACAGGTGGTGGTACACATGAGTTAGACGGCTCATCCCAAAGCTGGACAATATCCGCAAACACAGATATTGCAGGAGAGCATACCGCGATTACCACTTTTGCAGTTGATGCAGGAATCACGGCAAAGGTAAAAGATTATGACAGCACTCATTCCACCTATGGTGGATTATCAGTAACTTCAAACACTATGAATATCAATGGCACCCTTTCTGCAAATGCTTCAGGATTCAGAAATAATGATACCAAAACCTCAACTATAAACCCCGGCAGAGGAGATAATGGCACCGGAAATTCAGTAGGAGCGGGCGGCGGTGGCTTTGGTGGATTAGGAGGCCATGGCACAAGCGTTTTTGAAACTTACTTCGCAAACGGGGGATATCCTTATGGAGATTCTATCCCGGATAAACTTGGCTCAAGCGGAGGAAATTGCGGAATAGATGGTATTGGAGGAGCAGGCGGCGGAAAAATCAAACTCACTTGCACAGGCACTTTAACGCTTGGCAATAATGGAATAATCAGCGCAAACGGCAATGATGGCACATCCCTCTCGGACGATGCGGGAGCAGGCGGGTCAGGAGGAAGCATCAATATAGGAACAGGCACTTTAACGGGCTCATCGGCTAATTGCAAAATCACTGCTGACGGAGGGAATGGTTCTTATGATTCTCCGAGTTTTGCAGGGGGCGGCGCAGGTGGGAAAGTACTTATCAAATTTGAGGATATAGGTGGGACTTCTTTTTACGGCAAAATATCAGCAAGTGGTGGAACTGCGGAAGGATATGCCTGTGATGGTTCACCGGGCTTAATACGAATCAGACAAACAGGCTCAACAACTTCAACATTAAATATAACATTATCTCCTGTTGTAGATACTACGAATCCTGATAACGGGGCAGAATACATTTTTGCTCACTTTACAGACAGGAATGTATCTTTGTTAAGTGGCTCAAGCGATAAAATAGTAGGCAATATTGATATATGGACTGTAGGAAACATACTAATTGAAAACAGCTCCGGGAACGAAATAGATGCATCCGGAAAAGGCTGGGGCTCTCATCAAGGTCCCAATACCGGAAACTCAGGAGTAAGTGGAAGCGGTGGCGGTGCAGCAGGATATGGTGGCTCGGGTGGACAAGGGAATCAGGGAGCATCAGGCGGTTCATCGGATACGACAGCGCCATGTTCCCCAGATAAAATTGGTTCTGGTGGAGGAAACGCATTTGGAGATGGAATTGCTTACTATTGCGGAGGCTCAGGCGGTGGCAGGGTAATGTTATATTCATTAGATGGAACAATAACAATAAAAGGAAATATATCCGTTGATGGCTCAAACGGAAGAGTCGGCGGAAATATGGGAGATTACGCAGGAGCCGGCGGAGCGGGCGGCTCAGTATTTATCAAAGCCCCAACTATAATTGGTGGAATTGCAGGATTAAATGGCAGTATTTCAGCAAAGGGTGGTAATGGAATTCAGGATGGTTTGGCTTATTCAGGAGGAGCAGGAGGCGGAAGAGTTGCCGTTATTTACAAAGGAAGTTATCCAAATTATTTTGATGTTTATGTGGATGGTGGCACAAAAGGCGGAGGAAATGCCCAGGATGGTAGTGCAGGAACAAGAGCAGCTTCTAAAGCACCGGAAGGCTGGGCAGAATGTGATACGTTTATGATGCCAAGTTGGAGAGTAAAATTAAAAGCAACGGGTAGTTTTGTTGGAGATACATTAAATTATGCAGGAGCGGAAACGGATGCAAAAGACACTTTTGATTTGGATTATGATTTCCCGAAACCACCAGCCCCACCGTCTAATTATATGCAGCTTTATTTCCCTCACTCCGAATGGAACCATAACCTTGGAGAAAAATTCAAAACAGACATAAGAGAAAATACAAACCTGACAGATACTTTTAAGATTTGGAATGTCTATGTTAAGACAGACCATGATAGTGATACCGTTAGAATTGATGCAACTCTACTTGATGTGCCGACAAGCTATAATGTTTATCTTTATGACACCTTGATTGACAGCTTACAGGATATGAGAAAAACACCAATCTATATTTATAATGCAATTTCAGATACAGGCGGGCTTCATAGGCTTCAGCTTGTAATAGGTAGGTCAATAGAAGGGGAACTGTATTTTTCAAACTGGAACAAAGATAAATCTTCATATTTTTCGCTATTGCAGTACCCGAATCCGTTTACGAATTCTACGATGATTAAATTCCATGTGCCTGCGGGAAAATTGGCGACATTGACAGTTTATGACCTTTCAGGAAGGGTTATAAAGAAATACAGGGATTTGACCAATGAACATTCACCGATATCGTTGAATGCAAAGAATTATCCGTCGGGGGTTTATTTCCTGAAACTTAATGCAGGGGAACAGAAGATTGTAAAGAAACTAGTGTTGATACAGTAAGGGAGAAGAGAGGGGAAAAATGAAAAGTTTTAATTATTTAATATTTATTTTTATGATTATGTCTTTTTCTGTTCAATTAGAGGCAAAAAGCTTAGATAAGGAGATAAGAAAAAATATACCAAAGAGTTTTTTAGGACTCAATATTTCGAGAGAATGGCGATTTAATGAAAATAAGATTGCTATAAAAAAAGGGAATAGTGCAATTAGTGGAAGAGTTACAGAAGCAGATGGCATAACACCATCTCCAGAAATGGAATTAATTGCTTTTGACGCTATCACTCAGGATGGTATAGACTGTGGTTGGGGGGATAGTAGTGGTAATTATATAATAACCTCTTTACCCGCGGGTAATTATAAAGTTTGGGCTCGAGATTATGACGGAAGGTATATAAATATGTATTACAAAAATACTTTATCTTGGGATTCTGCTGATGTTGTATCGATTGCTGATTCTGATACTGCGAAAAACATTGATTTTCGTATGTCTAAAGGAGGCAAAATAAAAGGGAAAGTGTATGAAAGTGATGGAATTACCGGGTATAAATATGCTCTTATGCCTATGTTTGATAATACCACAGAAAAATCTGTAAGTTTAGGATTTAGTGATAGTTTGGGAAACTATATGGTAGGAAGTTTGTGTACGGGAATATATAAATTACTTATTTGGCCTAATTTAAGCATAGAAAACATGTATTCCTTTGAGTGGTATAATAATAAAGATAATTGGACAAATGCAAATATAATAAATATAACAGCACCGGATTCAGTATGTGGGATAAATATTATTTTAGATGAGGGGGGGGCAATAAGTGGGCATGTATATAAAGAGGATGGGATAACTCCAATTTCTGATGTGAAATTAGAACGATTGATTTATACAAATAGTTATTATGGCTGGAGCAATCCTGACTATTGGAAAGATTCCACAGTGGTGGATGGAAGTTATAAAATATCTGCACTTCATACAGGAAGTTATAAGGTGTCTGCTTCTAAAGAAGGATATGAAACAAGATGGTATAATGACAAACCTGATTCCGCAAGTGCAGATTTGGTTTCTGTAACAATGCCAAACAACACTCCCAACATTGATTTTAGATTATCTATAAAAGCGGTAGAAGAAAACAAAGAAACAATTTATTTTGAACTCAAAGCTTGTCCTAATCCATTTATCAATATGACTACAATTAAATATTCCTTACCTTGTGAAACAAAGGTTTCCTTAAAGATTTATAATATATGTGGAAAGCTTGTAAAAACACTTACGGATGAGATTCAAAATGCTGGTGAACATTCTATTACTTGGAATAGACAGAATGATAAAAAAGAAAGAATATCAATAGGAATTTATTTCTGTAAAATCAATACTGGCGAAAAGAATATTACTGAAAAATTAATTTTAATTAGATAATTTATTAAAGAAAACAGGAGGAACGATGGGAAAAATAATTAAAACAATATGTATCTTTGCCATTTTAAGTTTTTCTACTTTTGCAAATGCTGTTACAATAGATGATATCGCTAAAAAGCTTGAGAACAATGTCAATAAAATTAAGGATATGCAAGCAGATGTGGAAATGAAAACAGATGTTGGGGAAGGAGAGAACATTGTGCAAAAAATGCAAATTGTCTCTAAGGGAATGGATAAAGCAAAGGTAGTTAGTACTGCTCCACAAAAACAAACAATAATTATGAATAATAAGAAAATGCAGATAGAGAGTTTCGATGGGAAAAAGACAGTAATAAATAAGGATTCGTTATTGCAAGGACAGACTCCACTAATGAGTACGAATGATATGAATTTGCAAAGAGGAATCGTTGATTTTTTAAAAGATGGAAAATCTAAAATATTAAATTCCAATGGAAATATTTATACTCTTGAGATAATACCATCTGAAAAAGATAAAAATCCATTAATGGGAAAAGTAGAATTACAAATTGATTATGCAAAAGGATTAGTAATGAACCAAAAAATTTATTCCAATATGGGGATTATAATTACTGATATTTCGTATAAAAAAATAGGAAATATATGGACAATTTCTGAAGTGAAAACTATAAGCCCAGTGAGTTTTGGTAAGAATAAAACTGCTACTATAATCATGAGATATAATAATGTAAAAATTAATCAAAATGTTACTGATAAAGTTTTTGCTATAGAATAAAACAATATAGAATAGATGAAATTAAAAAACGAATTTAAGGGAAGCAAAATACTGATTGTTTTTGTTATTTCTGTTTTCTTTTTGGATTCTAAAATTTATTCTCAATTCTTCGGGACATTTGAGCCAGCAAGTACAATAGGGAAAAAATATTTTGCGTTAAAAGCATATGCTATGGTTTCCACAGATTATAAAAAAACTGCAAGTGTGACTGGCATTGGAATTGGAGGAACATTTGGACTTAAAGACAACCTTGATGTAAGTTTAAGAATAATCTCTCCTTATTTTGATTCATTTGGAGGTTCTGTTAAATGGTGTTTTCTAAAGAATAACATTATAAACCTTGGGATAGGTAGTTCTATTTATTATGATATACTCTATGCTAATGGATTTGTATATAGTGGGACTTTGTTTATAAGCAATGAAAAACATAAATGTTTTTACCCTTATGGGAGTTTTCAATTAGTTCATTTTTCTTTCCCTTCGTCAGAGCCAAATGTAATAAGAGATGACCCTGCAAATCTTGGAACTATTTCAGTTGGAATTAAACTCTGGAGATTTTTTTGTATAGAATTTTGCGTTCCTGTAGTTGTTTACCCATATATTGAAAATGCAGGGCATCCTATTTCTATAGGTGGAAGTATAGAAAACAGTAAAATTATAAAATAAAATTATGCTGGGTTACCGAATTTTTAATTTACCAAGATATATTATACTTGTACTATTATGTTGTTACGTATGGGGATGTTCAAGAAAGACAAACGAGCATACGGATTGGCAAGCACCAAGTTGGACATCTGACGGAAAAGTAATCTTTATGGAACATTATTATATTGAAAGATCTTTAGACGGTGCTCTAATGTCATACGAAGAAGGAGGCAAGGAAGAAGTCTGGTTATGTGAAATAAATAGCGATGGCACAAATTTGAGAAAAGTAAAAAAAGTACTTGAGAATAAGTTTTGGGGAGGTTGTGAAATAGGACTAGGAAGTACTTCCAGTGCAGGCGAATGGATAGCATTTAACATAGGGGATAACAGAGGGGATAATCGTTTATCTGTAATATATGTAATTAAAAAGGATGGAACAGAATTGAAAAAGGTAGGAGAAGGGCTTTATCCTGATTTTTCACCGGATGCTTCTAAAATTGTATATCAAAAGTTAAATCAAGGGATTTGGATTATAAATAGGGATGGGACAAATGACCATCAGTTAATCATAAATGGCAATAACGTTGCATGGAGTCCTGATGGAGAAAAAATTGCTTATAATGTAGGAGATAAAATATTTATTTCAGATACTTTAGGAAATAATGTTGATTCATTGCGAAAATTCATTTATCTATCAGATTGGGGACCTCTTGATTCAAATGCCATACTGGTTACAGATTGGAAATTAAATAAATCTATCATTTTGTACTTAACTACACATTTGGAAGATACTCTTGCTGTTTCAGTTGGTAAATGGTCTCCGGCAGGAGATTGTTTCATGGGTTATGATGAAAATGGTTATTTTATTATTAAAAGAGATGGCACTAACAAATTGTATCTTAAACCTTAGAGGAGGAGTTATGAAAAAAATATCTTTTGTGTTAAGCTTTAGTTTTTGGATGTTCATTATTTTGCCAACTGTTATCAAAGCAGAACCGTATAAACCTAAACCGATCATATTTATTCATGGTTATGGGGGAGCTTCTGATGACTGGGGAGCAAATACAAGAGATATGGAAGTAAAAGAGGTTTTAGGTCTCCTGATGCATGAGAGAGATGCGACTGATAAAGATTCTATTCCAAAAGATAGTATAATTCACTTTTCTGTGTACGAATCGATATTAAATAAAATGTTGCCAATAGTAGAAAAATGGCACTCAATTGACCCAAGTTATACTATCTCGTCCGATCCTACGTATCCCAACAAAACTTTTCTTAATATAATAAATTTTAGGTTCGCATTGGGGTCTGTGGATCCCGATGCCGGTGGAATTTACCCACCCCCACTAACTGAACAAGAAGGACAGGGTAGTGAATTAAGAAAAAAAATTAAAGGAGTACTTGAAAAATATTATGGTTCTGATTGGTCACATAACCCTGAAGCTAAAGTTATTCTAATTGCTCATTCTATGGGTGGGCTTGTAGTTCGTCAGGCACTAACGGAAGAACCAAATTTAGGTGGGAAAATAGAATTAGTTATTACCACAAGTACGCCACATGTAGGAAGCCCCTTTCTGGATCCTTTTCCTATAGGAGAAGCTTTGGGATATGCAACTTTTTTTTGGGCTCCATTTATGGAGGCTAATGGAATAGTTAAAGTTGCACCAGGATTTAACCCAGGATGGTATGCAACAATAGTAAATTTTCTTTCTAAGTATTGCGTTGCACCGGCAGTAATACCTATTATAGAAGGAATGTATGCTAATAAATACACGGATGCAGGGGATGATTTGGGAAAACTTACCGGATTCCAAAATAGAATAAATTCCGAGAGTTCAATAAAAAAACAGGCTGACCCCCCATATCAACTTATTGTAAACAGAGTAGGCATTCTAAGTGTACAAGGCGTTCCTCTAATATTTTGGGCAACCGCTCTTACTGCTACTCAATGTATTTGGTATGGAACAGCGCTTAACTTCCCAATGGTGGGGTTAAAAGCAGGAAGTTTAGCAATGTTTTATCTATATATTAACAATACTGATCTTGCGGTTCCTACTGAAAGTCAAAATTGGAGCTGTCATACAGATGTCCCAAAATTTAGAGAACCTATAAAAAGATATGGGAATAATCATGCAAGTTCACTTGAAGATACCAGTGCTATTCTTGATGCATTAGAGTTGCCGCCAGTTATTCAATGGGAGAATTTTGTTAATGCACAAGGTACAAAAATAAGTGGCTTTGAGGATGGACAGGATCGGATAACAGTTGATTTAGGAGAAAATAAGCTTGATACTTTAAATGGCAAAATTGATGATTACTTTCTGGCAAATTGTAAACCTTATTGGCGATTAAACTTTGGAGAATGGAATGAACTTAGTTGGGGGAATAATTTAGGGACAAATGGAAATAATTTTTCTATATATTTGAAAAATCTTCTACTACCAGGTTGGAATAAACTAGATATGAAAGCAAAAAACATTTTGGGTGAATGGAGTAATTTTAGAACACTCTCAATATTTTACAATCCTTATGGTACTTCTATTACATTTCTTACTCCAGAGTGGGATGAGTGCTTTAAACCTTCAGATACTATAGATTTTAAAATTGCTCTTCATAACATAAGTGGGCTTCATGCGGAAACTCTAGTAGTTACTACCCCAAATACAGAATATACTTATACGAATAGTGTTGACTCAACCAGTGATACTTTAGTTTATAATTTACCCAAACCCTATATTGAGGGGCTATATCAAACTCATTTGTATGTTGTTGATGCATCTCCAACTCCAGGAAGAACGGAAGCCATACAATCTTTCTATGTAGATGCTACTGCTCCTGTTTGCAGTACCTATAGTCCGAAAAGTGAAGATAGTTTGGTATATTCTCCATATGTTGCTGTTCAAATGCCCATTGTATTTAATGTTGCTGATAATTTTGATTCGCTTATTAGTCAGCCAAAAGATGGTAAAGTGGATATAGCTGTTTTAAACTCTTCAAATACACTGATTTGGGACACAACGGTTGTTAATTGTTATTATAAAATATCTCAGACATTGTCTTGGAACTTCAAAGATACAACTGGGGATACAGTTTTACAATCAGGTGAATACAAATTAGTTGTTTCAACATCAGATAAAGCAGGAAATACTGGAAGTGATACAAGTATATTCTTTATAGATACTGAACCTCCCCATATTGTTGTTGTAAGCGCTCTAAATCCCAATCCGTTTGTCAAAGATAGCGTGTATATGAAACTTGCATATAAAACTAATGAGTATACAGAACTGAATGCTAAATTTACTAATCTCAAAGACACAAGTATTACATATACAAGAACTGCTCAAGGGGACAGCGTTGTCAGCGAAAACACCTGGGGTAATTGTTATTTCTTTGAAGGCAGTGATTATGCAGGAGCTTATATATCTGATGGGATATATAAGGTCGAAATACTTGCAAAAGATAATGCAGGAAATGATACTATTGTTGAAAATCCTCTTGGCATAGGAATTGATACTTTGAGGGTAGATAGAACGGCTCCCGAAGTATATAATTTTTTATGCTCCCCATGGACAACTGGGGCAGATGGGTTAACTACCGCTCATTTCACAGTATCAGATAGTAAAGACAGCGCTGTTAATTACGGAAGGGTAAGGGTAAGAATATATCTTGATGATGTTCTTCTTCCTGATTCCTTTGATATTTGGTCTCATGGTGGAAGTATTGATACTGCTTGCTTGATTACACTCACTTCCGAAGGAACTCATACTATAAAAATACAAGTTATGGATAGTTTAGGAAACTATAGCGAACAAATAGCTACCGCAGTAAAAAATAGTATTGGGACTATGATAGGGTCCCCTATAGAAGGTGAAAATATTTATGGAACGGTAGCAATTAAGGGAATTTCTAACGACCCGAATATGACCAATCCCGATTATATTTATGGATTTGAAAAGTATGAACTATGGTGGAGAAAAGCTTCTACAACGGGATGGCAAGCTGGTGGGATAGAAGTTCCTGAGTCCCGTAAAATGCCGGGTGGTTCCAATAACGTATCTAACAAATTTTCATCCGATATTGCAACAGTATTAGGATATTGGAACACTACAGGTAGAGATCCGGGTGATTATAACTTATTGCTCATTTCTTACGAAGATTCTACCGGTGTTACTGCGGCAGACACAATTACTGTCAACATTTCAGGGGAACAGGCAACTCCTCTTCAGGTAGATACTCTTACCTTAAGTTTATTGAATAGTGTAGATACTATTTTTGAGCCAACCAAAGAAGAAACATTGAAAATAAAGTATCAGGTAAATCAATGTGCTAATGTGGATATAGATATTGTAAGCTTAGATGACGGGGAAAAAGTATTTCACAAAAAAGAATATAATATTGTGCCTTATGAAGGGATTCCCTCTATAGATACGGAAGGATTTTATTTATATAATGATGGGAGTAAATGGTGGTTAAAATGCAAAGATAATGATACTATGATGACTTTTTATCAGGCAGTTATTAAAGGAATTAGCCCGGCAGAAGGGAAATTTACTATTACTGATACTACGGGCGGAAGCGTTTTCATAGAACAAAATAACATTTTGAACTTCAACTGCACTGCCACTAATGCAACGGGAGAAATGGGATTTACAACTACTTACAAAACAATAGAAGTTATTTTCAAAAAAGACATGGCGTCTACAAACGAAGTATATCTTGGCGCAATTAAAGCACCAATAAACGGCAATCCACTTCCTATAAATATCGGTAAAATTCAGTACTGGTATGGGGAAAAATCTATTGGCGGTTTTGTGAAAGATGGAAATTATAAAATTAAGGTAAGTGCTGAAGGAATAAATGGGAAAGGATTTGGCTCTTTAGAAGATACGGTTAATATATCCTCTGATTTTAATTTAACGCTTGGCGCACTAACCTCAAATACTCTTTATCCTGATTATGGGTTTGGATATAAATATCCAGTAGGACTTACCTATACGACCAACACAGATGCACATATTACTATAGATGTATGTCAAGGAGGGAATGTAATTGCAAGGCTTAGAGATTCTCTATGTGAAACAGGTGCTCGTAATCATACTATAAGTTGGGATGGAAGAGCTGGAACAAGAATAGCAAAAGCAGACACAGGATACAGGTTTAAAGTATATGCTCTTCATATTCAGGGTATAAAGGAGACAACAGCTTATAGTGCTCCATTTGAGGTGAAAAATGATAGCATACCAGTAGATTCGGGCAGTTTTATAATTCCAAACAAATATATTACAGGATATATACACAGCGGTAAGGATACTGTTTACGATGGCAAATGTGAGTATTTATGGGATGCAAGCGCAAGTGGGAATTATTATCCTCCTCAACCCTATACATTTATTGATACAGCTTGGGGAAATAAAGATAGAAAAATACAGTGGAAAATAGCAGCAACTTGTACTTTAACTTTTTACCCTAAAAGTATTCATTACACGAGTTCCGTTTATAGGTTTCACCAAGAAGGAGAGTACTCCCCTCCAACTTACTGGAGTCCTGAAATTGAAATACTTTGTAATCAGACTATTCAATACAGGTCACGTGCAAAGGCATCTGTGGGATTAGGTGCAGAAGCTTCAGGTGAATCAAAATTATGGAAAAATAGTAACGTAGTTTCTGGAACTTCATTATACGCCCATTACTCACGTAGTTGTTGGGATGATGTAGGTACAGACTGGAAGTATGATTCTAGTTATACTTCCGGGTGGTACGGATATTTGCCTTTGCCTGTAAATAAAGGAGATTTATTGAAATTTGAAACAGATGCGACAGCAAGAAAAGGAGTATGCGGAGGGGATTACGACTGTAGAGGAGAGGCTTATGCAGAATTACTGTATAATGTAGACAATCCTAAAGAGTCTCGTCCCCCTGTGAGTTTTTCGGGAGATTATACATATTCCGCTACTCAATCTGGTTCAATTCCAATAGACTCCAATAAAGTTGATTGTAGTGAGCTTTATGCAATTAGCTGGAGTACTGAAGACTCTTTGGATAGTAGCAGAGCAGTTGGATATAATTTAATTATTACGGTAGATGGAATTACTGATTCTGCATTTACTCCTTCAACCGATGATACGTGTTTTGTAACTATACATGGCATCACTGTGGTATTTAAACCAAGTACCGCAACAGGTGTAGTTTATGCTGTAGTAAATTGGGATAGTTCTTACTCAAAATGGGATACTGTTGTTACAAGAACTGATACCTGTTTCCCTAATACTGAAACAGGAGGTTATTTACCAGACACTACATGGATGGCAGATATCTTTACAAAGCCAACCGGAGTGCCGAGTTTATCGTACTCAACGCCACATCCTTTATCTGGCGTTGCAGATTTACATAAAGAGTGGAACACTAATCATGGAGATTCTTGTATAATAGCTACTATTCCGATTCCGGACAACTGGGTGTCTGATTGGAATTCTCAAAAAGACCCTCAACTGTCTTCTACAGGGATGTTTTCGGCTACCCTCTCAGATTCCCCACTAACTCCTATTTTTACTTCAAATCAATTTCAATTCAAGAATCACTCTGAATCCCCCTGTATTCTTTCTAATTATTATCCCTATTTAAGCGCTACAAATACAGACAGTTCTCTTTTCTGGTGGGATGATGGGGATTCCTCAAACCCATATTTACATATCGAGACATGGAATGTAAACTTGAAATATATAAATGGAGATACCAACAAAGATGTTATTTCTGATAGTATTGTTTATCATGACAGGTTGTCTAATTATCTTGGGCGTGGAGTATCAGACTATTTGAGACCGAAACATATTCTTAATCTTGACCCATATAAGCTTCAAAATACAGAAAAAGGATATATACCTATATATGGGACATCTCCAGATACTAATACTTTTTATGAATTCTCTTATTATGATGGCAAAAATATTTACCCAATTACAAAAGATACTATTCGGGGAAATAATGGATTTGGTCCTCTTGCTTATTTAGAAGTCAGTAAGGTATGCGGTAAAATACAACTCATTATGAGTCTTTTAAATCAAAATGGGAGCGTAATCGGAGCCCGGGCAAAAGAAATTTACGTTGGTAGTCCTATTGTAGATACTATGCGTACTGCTCATAGTTTTTATTACCGCGCTAAAATTCTTTTCCCAAATAATACTGCTTTTAGTGATACGGTTTGTAGAATCTTGCCTGTTAATATTGCTGAACAAGGGAATAATAATATCCCCTATATTTCTGGTCCGGCAATGATGCTTTTCCCGAAAGGTATTGATTTCGGAGACTCAGCAGCAACAGTAAGTTACTCATATACAGGGAGCGAGATTACGACATATGGTATTGATAGAACTAGTATTGGTCTCTTTGCTATTAATGAAGATGGAGTATTTAAAAATATTACTTCTCAACGAGCAGATGAAACAGATGGTGGGATTACTATCTTTGGACAAATCTTTAGATTCCCTGAAACCTATGGTGCAGGTTACTCTACAAAAAGTATAAAATATACAACCCAGTCAATGATTGCAGCGCTCGACTCTTCTAAAGTTGCGCCTTTTAAACCGCTTGTTTTTGTTGCGTGTAGTCTTACTACTGATTCGATGGTAGGAATTCATGGGGAATATGCTCCAAATTCAGAAATACAAATAATGGTCACTGATTCACTTTCAAATATCTACGGGGTATTGGCGCAAATGCCTTATGGTAACAAGATTGTTGAAAGTAAAATAGATACTACTGATTCTCTTGGTAATTTCCAGACTACAGTTTCACTCATTGGAGGAAGTAATATTATCTATGTAATGGATAGGTCGGTAGTACAATACGTTTTGGCAGCACGTGACAGTGGCGGAACTATAAACCCAGTATGGAAACGAGCAGGTTCAGTGGGAAGAGCAGTTGTAATTCGTGACCTCTCTGCTCCGCACATAGTGGTAGTGCCACCGAAAACTCCTCAAATTACTGATATTTTTGATGAGGATACTTTAAGGTTCTATTCCACAAAACAAGGAAGAATATACTACACTTTCCTTACTAAAACTATTACTTTTGAAGCAACTCCTTACGAAACATTATCTGTTACGTGGAATGGAAAAGATGATATGGGGAATTTTCTACCTAAGGGGAATTATCCATACACTTTAACAGTTATTGATATCCCGGGAAATAAGAGCACGGACACTGATAGTTTATGGCTGTGGCAAGTTAATAGAGGTGTTCCTGTAGTAATAGATATTCCTCAAGACAGTGCCTGGCTTACTAAAAACATAACCCTTAAAGCCAGTATTGACAACGGAGCGGATTATCCGATTACATGGGAAATGTTTGTTGATACTTCAAATAGCGGTGGCAAATCATTAAGAGCAAAAATACAATCCGGTTATAAATTTGCTTGCCAGACTGTAAGTTTACTTTCCGGTCGTTCAAAAGCTAGAAGAACTGTAGCGGTGTCAGAAAAGAAACGAGCAAATACTCTTGTGAATTTTGGAGCTATGAGCAACAAGTTTATGGAAAATTCTCAATCTCTTCCCGGAAACATTTCACGGACACCTATTAGCTTAAAACCCATAATGCTTGGAAGAGCTAAAACAGAGTCAATAGGATATTGGGCGACTATTGGCATTCAGGAACATGTAACGGATACTCTTATCTGGGATTCACGAGGCATAAGCGGTAAAAACATAATGTTAAGAGCTTCCGCAACTGACCCTTACAACAATACAGGAGCGGATACGGTAACTGTAAACATTGATAACATTGCTCCAATATGCAGCCTGCTTGTCGGAGATCCGAAATACCTTGAACCCGATTCTACTCACAGAAATCGTGTTACCGAATATAAATTCAATGAAACAGGCGGAACTACAGTTTATGATATATCAGGTAAAGAAAACAACGGAACGTTTGAAACTGGTAATGAGCCTACAAGAATCTTCGAAGGTAAACTTGATAGTTGTCTTTCCTTTAACAGTTCTTGTGTAAATGCAGGAAACCTTGTTCTTGGTAAAGGGGCAATGGAATTCTGGTTAAAGATAGATACTCTTGCAGATATGGACCAAACATTGGCTTCCTTTGACGGAACTGCTTCAAGAGGGAAGGCTGCTCTTGGCATTTGCCAGACAAGCCGTAAACTATGCTTCAAGATTCAAGGAACAACTGCTGATTCTATATATTCAGATTATCCTGTAACCGGAGGCTTCTGGCATCTTATTAATGCGGTATGGGGTACAAACGGTATGAGATTGTATGTAAATGGTGCTCTGCAAAAAGACACTTCAGTATTTACAGATACAGTCGGCATAAACGGTCAGACTCTAAAACTTGGACCTTTCTGCGGCTATATGGATGAGTTTAAGGTCTTTGACCGCGAACTCAGCGGACAGGAAGTCTTGTCTCATAATAACGTAGGACTTGACTCTATGCTTTATGTAAACACAAATACTGAATTTGCCATACACGCTTCAGTAAATGATAGTCTTTCCGGATTGAAGACTGTAAGATACAGATTCGCAGATACTGTAGAATGGATAAATTATAACAATCCATTTACCTTGTCTAACCAAAAATATTATACAATTTACTATAGCGCTCTTGATAGCATGAATAATGAGTTTTCCAATATGAGAGTAGCTCAGGTTGATACAACACCTCCTAAGATGTGGGTAACGTTTAATGGCTGGCCGTTTGACAGTGTGCCTTTTAGAAAAGATGGCAACACTTTCATATCCTGGGGGACAAACGTTGCTATCAATACACATGACAGTTTATCGGGAGTGAAGAGTTTGGAATATGGAATTTTCTATGATTCCACGGGTGGAATTATGGATTATCAGGGAATATTCCGTATGTCTTCCAACATATTAGGACAAACCTGTATTAAGTATATTAGCGAAGACAACGTAACAAATAGCATTCACGATTCCTCTTTTGTATACGTA